>NZ_JBHXTL010000049.1:0-60591 GCF_042677365.1 Kitasatospora sp. NPDC127116 | reverse complement strand
CCGGAAGCCCCCGGGCCCGGAACGCCGGGACCCGAGGGCCCCGGCCCTCAGCCCCGCTTCACCACCGGCCGCACCGGCGCCGCCGAGGCGTCGATCGCCGCCAGCGAGCGGCGCACCTGGTTGCGGTCCGTGGTGTACCAGAACTCGGGCATCGAGGACCGGAAGAAGCTCCCGTACCGCTTGGTCTCCACCCGCGGGTCCAGCACCGCGACCACGCCCCGGTCGTCGGCCGCGCGCACCAGCCGGCCCGCGCCCTGCGCCATCAGCAGCGCCGCGTGCGTCGCCGCGACGGCCATGAAGCCGTTCCCGCCGCGCTGCTCGACGTCCTTCTGTCGGGCGCTCATCAGCGGGTCGTCCGGCCGGGGGAACGGGATCCGGTCCATCACGACCAGCTGGCAGGCCGAGCCGGGCACGTCCACGCCCTGCCAGAGCGAGAGCGTGCCGAACAGGCAGGTGGTGGCGTCCGAGGCGAACTCCCGGATCAGCTCGCCCAGGGTGTCCTCGCCCTGCAGCAGGACGCGCTGGTCCAACCGCTCGCGCATCGCCTCGGCGGCCGTCTGGGCGCCCCGCATCGAGGAGAACAGCCCCAGCGTCCGCCCGCCGGCCGCACCGATCAGCTCGGCCAACTCGTCCAGCATGTCCGGCCGTTCGGGGTCGCGCCCGGGGTCGGCGAGGTGCTTGGCGACGTACAGGATGCCCTGCTTGGGGTACTTGAACGGCGAGCCGACGTCGATCCCGCGCCAGTGCGGCACCGCGTCCTCGCCGAAGGCCGGACCGGACTCCGGGTTGTCCCCGGCGGTGCGGACGTCCGGCAGCCGCGTCTCGGAGGGCAGGCCGACGGAGGCGGCGACGCCGTTGAAGTCCCCGCCGAGCTTGAGCGTGGCCGAGGTGAGGACGACCGAGCGCTCCTTGTACAGCCCCTCGCGCAGCAGCCCGGAGACGCTCAGCGGGGCGACCCGCAGCGAGGCGGTGCCCAGCCCGTAGCGGTCGCTGCGCTCGATCCAGACCACGTCGTACTCGGAGTCCTCCAGCAGCCGCTCGGCCGTCTCGTGCAGCGCCTCGGCCGAGGCCATCGCCTGCTTGCGGACGGCGTCCTCGTCGCTGAGCCCCTTGTCCCTGGTCTCGCCCAGCGAGGTGATCACCTGGCGGGAGGCGTCCCGGATCGCGGTGACCGCGTACGCCAGGTACTCGGGCAGTTCCTCGACCCGGCCGGGCTGGGCGGTCTCCATCAGGCCGTGGTAGTTCTCGGCGGCGGCCTGGAGCGCGTCGACCGCCTTCTCGTTGGCCAGCCGCGCGGCCCGCTTGACCGCCCGGTTGACCGCGCCGACGGTCAGCTCGGCGGTGGCCGCGCCGGTGACCCGGTTGACCAGCTCGTGCGCCTCGTCCACGATCAGCAGCCCGTGCTCGGGCAGCACCGGCGCGCCCTCGATCGCGTCGATCGCGAGCATCGCGTGGTTGGTGACCACGACGTCCGCCAGCTTGGCCCGCTCCCGCGCCTTCTCCGCGAAGCACTCCTGTCCGTACGGGCAGCGGGTGGCGCCGAGGCACTCCTTGGAGGTGACCGACAGCTGGGCCCAGGCCTTGTCGGAGACGCCGGGGCTGAGGTCGTCGCGGTCCCCGGTGTCCGTCTCGTCGGCCCATTCGCGCAGCCGCAGCACGTCCTTGCCGAGCTTCCCGGTGGGCCCGCCGAGCGCGTCCACCGGGTCGAACA
Source organism: Kitasatospora sp. NPDC127116 (assembly GCF_042677365.1). Classification (NCBI taxonomy): domain Bacteria; kingdom Bacillati; phylum Actinomycetota; class Actinomycetes; order Kitasatosporales; family Streptomycetaceae; genus Kitasatospora; species Kitasatospora sp. NPDC127116. Next base: position 58,880 of record NZ_JBHXTL010000049.1, on the reverse strand, counting down.
GGCCCTCGCCCTCTTCGCTCGGGGTGCCCTCGTTGGCCCGGTGCAGGCACAGGTAGTTGGAGCGGCCCTTGAGCATCGCGAACAGCGGCCGGCGGCGCAGCACGGGGTGCAGCGCCTCGACGGTGCGCGGCAAGTCCCGTTCCACCAGCTGGCGTTGCAGCGCCAGGGTGGCCGTGGCGACGACCACGCGGTCGCCGTGGGCGAGCGCGGGCACCAGGTAGGCCAGGGACTTCCCGGTGCCGGTGCCGGCCTGGACGAGCAGGTGCTCGCCGTGGTCGACGGCGTCGGCGACGGCCTCGGCCATCCGGACCTGACCGGGGCGCTCCGCGCCGCCGACGGCCGCCACCGCGGCGTGCAGCAGTTCGGGGATCCGCGAGCGCGGGACGGCGACGGCTTCCTCGGCCTCGTCGCCGAGGGCCGTCGCGGGCTGGGATTCGGAGTCGTTCGTCATGACCCTCCCACCCTACGGGGCGGGGGTGACAATCCGGTCCCGTTGCCCGGGCAGTCGCACGTCCACCGCGACCAGCGCGTTCGGCACGGTCCCGTGCCGGGCGGCGTGCGGGCGGTGCGGGCGGTCCTGGTAGCCGTCCAGCAGCAGCCGGTTGCGGTTGAGGCAGAGCCGGTCGATCCGGGGGCGGAACAGGTCGAACAGCTCGAAGCGCTCGCCCAGCTCGGGGAAGCGGTCCTGGTAGCGCAGCACCTCGGCGCGCAGCAGCGCCCAGAACTCGGTCTCGGGCAGTCCGGTCTGCGCCTCCAGCAGCGGGGCGAGGTAGCGGAAGACACCGATGAAGAGCCCGGAGTGGATGAACTGGCAGAGTCCCTGCGGGCTCTCCCGCAGCAGCACCTCGGCGACCTCGGCGGGCAGCGCGTGCAGTTCGGGCAGGCTCTGCGCGCTGAGGTTGACGTCGTCCACGAAGTCCTTGACCGCGAGCCGGACCGGCACGTCGGAGGGGTCGAAGACCACGATGGCGTTCTCGCCGTGCGGGGAGAAGACCAGCCCGTAGCGGTAGAGGAAGTGCAGCAGCGGCGGCATCGTCGCGGCGAACAGCCGGGCGGTCCAGTCGCCGGGGAGCAGGCCGGAGCGGTCGATCAGCTCGGCGGCGAGCGCCCGCCCGTCGGAGCCGGTCTGCAGCAGCGCGGCCAGGGTGCGGGCCCGCTCGCCGCCGTCCAGGAAGGGGCCGAGCGGCTGGCGCCAGATCGCGCCGAGCAGCTCCTTGTACTGGTACGGCGCCTCGGGCAGCTCGCGGTAGAGCGGGTGGTCGACGGTGACGGAGGCGATCTCGCCGAGCAGGATCACCCGGCACTCGTCGCGCAGGTACGGGTCGGCGTCGCGCAGCCCGAGCAGCCAGGCGGTGACGGCGGGCGCGGCCAGCGTGCGCTCGACCGGCAGGCCGCGCCAGACCAGGGTGTTCAGGACGGACAGCGGCAGCTTGACGGTGCAGCGCTCGGGGTGGGCGGTGTTGAAGAAGGAGCGGATGGACTGCTGGGGCAGCCGTGGGTCGCCGTCCGAGGGCAGCGGGACGATCTCGCCGGAGGCGATCCAGGGGGCGAACAGCGGCAGGATCGTCTCGTCCCACTGCCAGGGGTGGACGGGCAGCAGCAGGTAGTCCCCGGCGTCCGGGCCGAGCGCGGCGCGCAGCGCGTCGACGTCGTCCAGCTCGCGGGCGTACAGCTGCTCGGGCCGTTCCAGGCCGGGCACCCCGCGGTACTCGGCGAGCCGGCGGTGGACGGCGATCCAGGGCAGCGGGCGGGGGCTGCGGGCCTCCGGGGCCCAGCGGGCGGCGTCGGTGCCGGAGAAGCCGATCCGGCCCTTGTTGGGCACGATCCAGGGGTGGCCGGTCTGCCGGCCCTCCAGGGCGGCGTGGTCGAGGTCGGCGAGTTCGGCGGCGGTCAGCGCGGTGGCGAGCTGGCGGGCGTCGGCGGTCAGGGTGGCGCAGAGCTCGCGGATCAGGTGGCCGGTGGTCTCGCCGCGCATGCCGAGGGTCTGCCGGGCGTACGGGAGGAAGCGCAGCGGGTCCAGGCCGTCCGGGCGGGTGCAGCGGACGGACTCGGGGTCGACCTGCCAGCTGTCGTAGGCGCCGCGCCGGGCGGTGAAGCGGTACTCGGCCTCGGGCAGCTCCAGCCGGTACTCGCCGGGCGCCTCGCCGGGGACGGGCCGGAGCAGGTCCTCGTAGGCGAACTCGCCCAGCATCTTGGCCAGCAGGGCGCGGCCGGCCCGCTGCCAGTGCCCGGCGGTGAGGTGCGGGGGCAGGTGGAGCGGCGGTTCAGCGGCCGACGGTTGCGGCACGGGTCAACTCCTGGGGGCGGGGGACGACGGGGGTCCGGTGGCGGGACGCGGGGTCGGGGGCGGGTACGGGCGGTGCGAAGCCGGTCCAGGCGGTGCGGTCGGGCAGCCGGTGGACGGTGCGCCCGGTGACGGCGTTGAGGATCACGGCGGCCCGGTGGGCGCCGAGTCCGAGGTCGGGGGTGCCGACGCCGTGGGTGTGCAGTTCGGCGTTCTGGACGTACAGCCCGCCGGTGAGTTCGGGGCGGGTGGCGACCCGGTGGTCCAGGTCGACCCGGTAGCGCCCGGCCTCGTCCCAGTCGATCAGCTCGGCGAGCGGTTCGAGGGCGGCCGGGCGGGCCGCCCGGTAGCCGGTGGCGAGCACCAGGGCGTCGGTGCGCAGCAGGTGCTCGGCGCCGGAGTCGGTGTGCCGGCAGTGCAGTTCGAGGCCGCCGCAGGGGCCCGGTCGGGCGGCGGTGACGGCGGTGCCGGGGGTGATCTCGACCGGGGCGGTGTCGATCGGGCGGCCGATGGTGCGCTCGTAGAGGTGGTCGTGGATCTCGGCGAGGGTCTCGGTGCTGGCGGCCTTGTGCAGCTGCCACTGGGCGGCGACCAGCGCGTCCCGGACGGGGGCGGGCAGGCCGTGGAAGTAGCGGGTGTAGTCGGGGGTGAAGTGCTCCAGGCCGAGCTTGGAGTACTCCATGGGGGCGAGCGCCCTGGTGCGGGTGAGCCAGCGCAGCCGGACGCCGTCGCCCTCGTGGCGCCGGAGCAGGTCGAGGAAGACCTCGGCGCCGGACTGTCCGCTGCCGATCACGGTGATGTCCCGGGCGCCGGCCAGGTCGGCGCGGCGGTCCAGGTACTCGGCGGAGTGGAAGGCGCGCGGGTGTCCGGCCAGCGCGGCGAAGGCCTCGGGGAGGACCGGCCGGGTGCCGACGCCGAGGGCGAGGTTGCGGGCCCTGACCTCGGAGCGCCGGCCGGTCGCGGTGTCGGTCAGCTCGGCGCGGTACCAGGGCGCGTCCCAGTGCAGGGCGGTGACCTCGGTGCCGAAGCGGCAGCCGGCCAGCCGTTCGGCGGCCCAGCGGCAGTAGTGGTCGTACTCGCGGCGCGGCAGCTGGAAGCGCTCGGCGAAGTAGAACGGGAAGAGCCGGTCCTGGTCGCGCAGGTAGTTGAGGAAGGACCACGGGCTGGTCGGGTCGACCAGGGAGACCAGGTCGGCGAGGAACGGCACCTGCATCCGGGCCCCGTCCACCAGCATCCCGTGGTGCCAGCGGAACTCCGGGCGCTGGTCGCAGAAGAGGGCGCGCAGGCCGGGGACGGGCTCGGCGAGCGCGGCGAGCGAGAGGTTGAACGGGCCGATGCCGACGCCGAGCAGGTCGTACGCGGGGGGTGTCGAGGTGTCCACAGGGGTTTCCTAGGCGGGGAGTTGGGCCTGCGCGGCGGGCCCGTCGGCCCGGTCGCGGACCATCAGGGCGGCGCGCTTGCCGGGCAGGTCGAGTTCGGCGGCGGCTCGGAATCCGGCCCGTTCGAAGGCCCGGACGGACCGCCGGTTGCGGACGTCCGGCTCGGCCACCACCCGTTCGCAGCGCGGATTCCCGCGAAGAATCAATTCTGCGAGGGCGGCGAGGAGGACGGCGCCCAGCCCTCGGCCGCGGCTGGCGGCGGGGCCGAGCAGCAGGTGCACGCCGGTGTCGTACGGCCGGGCGGGGTAGTGCGCGGCGAGCGGGTCGAGGTCGGCGCGGTAGACCTCCCAGTAGCTCATCGGCTCGCCGTCGAGCAGGCCGAGGCAGGGCAGGCTCCGGCCGTCGCCGTCCTGCTGGGCCCGGACGTGCCGTTCGGTGACCTCCGGCGGCCCGGCGAGCTCCCAGAAGGCGTCGACCTCCGGGTCGTTCATCCAGCCGGTGAGCAGCGCCAGGTCGGCGGGCAGCAGGACCGGGCCGAGCCGGAACTCGCCCGCCGCGGTGGGCACCGGACCGAGCCGGAACTCACCCGCCGCGGTGGGCACCGGACCGAGCCGGAACTCGCCCGCCGGGGCGGGCACCGGTGCCCGCCCGGGCAGCTCGTGCGGCATCAGGCGCCCGCCACCGGGTTGGGGATGTCCACGTACACGGACTGGCTGGCGACCGGGCCGACCAGCTCGTCCATGCCGTTGATCCGGGTGAGCAGGTTGGCCTTGCAGGGCAGCGTGGGCGCGTCCAGCAGCAGGGCGGGCAGCGCCGAGCCGGTGGCGGCGGCCCGCGGACCGGCCAGGAACCGGCGCAGCGCCGCCAGCAGCACCGTTTCGTCGGCGAGCCGCTGGGAGCCGAAGGCGCCGATCAGGCCGAGCACGTGGTTGATGCCGAGGTAGTAGGCGAAGTGGTGGTCGATCACCTCGTCCGGCAGGAAGGTGTCGCTGTCCGTGCCGAGCCCGGGCAGCCGGGCGGCGAGCGCGCCGGCGGCGCTCTCCCGGTAGTAGTAGCCCTGGTTGTCGCGGTAGCGGCCGCCGCACGGCCAGCCCTCGGCGTCCAGCAGCACGAGGCTGTTCTGCTGGTGCGCCTCCAGGGCGATGCCGCCCCGGCCGTCCAGCCAGAGGATGGGCAGCACGACCGCGTCCAGGTAGCGCAGGAACCATTCGGCGGCCACCGTCCGCAGCGGGCGGGCGCAGCGCAGGGCCAGCGCCCGCAGGAGGTCGCCGAGCCGGGAGGGCACGGTGTCGCCGCCGCCGAGCGGTTGTTCGGCGACCAGCCCGGCGACGCACAGCGCGCGGTCGGTGGGTGCGAAGGGCTGGGCGCGCAGCACGGTGTCCAGGCCGTTGGGGTCGCCGAGGTCGGGGTGGTCGACGCCGATCCAGGCAGGGTCGCGGACGATGTCGAAGCCGGGGTGGGCGGCCCGCCACTCGGCGGCCAGCCCGCTCTCCAGCAGCCGGTGCATCTCCAGGCCGCGGTGCAGTTCCTTGCGCAGGTTCTCCCGGCGGGAGTTGGTGATCCGCAGGCCGAGCGAGAGCTTGAGCATCCACGGGGTGCCGGGCCGGTAGACGGTGCGCACCGAGGAGGTGGGGTACCAGGGCTCGCCGGCCGGGCCGAGGTCGTGCAGCAGCCCGTCGGCGAGGAGTGCGGCGACGGCCGGGCGGTGGGCGAGTTCGCGGGCCTGCCAGGGGTGCAGCGGGACGGCCGCGGTGCCGGGCGGCAGCGCCGGGCCGCCGTCGAGCAGTCCTGCGGTGAGCTGCTCGGCGCTCTCGGCGACGGCGGAGCCGGCCGCGAGCAGTTCGCGGTCCACCGCGTACCAGTGCAGTTGGAAGGAGCCGTGCAGTTCGGGCGAGTAGGCGGCGCTCTGGGCGGGGCCGAGGCCGTCGCGGCTCTTGGGCGTGGGGTGCAGCGGGTGGCCGAGCAGCAGGGACTGTTCGGCGGCGAGGAAGTGCGAGCGCTCCGGCCCGCCGGGCACGGCGGCGGTGCGGCGGTGGGCGAGGATCTCGGCGGTGCGCACGACCGAGTCGGCGACCCGGCCGGCCAGGTCGGCGACCTGCCCGGGGTCGGGCCGTTCGGCGGCCGCGGCGGCGAGCAGCGCGGCGGCGGCGACGGCGTCCACCGGGGCCTCGGCGCCGCCCTCGCCGGCCGCGAGGGTGGCGGGGCCGAAGCGGTGCCAGCCGCCGGGCGACCAGTAGCGGACCGGGGCGGTGAGCCGGGCGGCCCCGCCGAGGACGGCGATCCGCAGTCGGCCGTCCGGGCCGGGCCGGGCTCCGGTCTCCCGCGTCCAGCAGCGCAACAGGGCTTCCAGTCCGGCCTGTTCGGCGGCGACGGCCGGGTCGGGGTGCAGCAGCAGGTCGTGTCCGAAGGCCCGTGCCGCGGTGGGCGGCGGTACGGGCGGGGCTCCGGTGAGGGCGGTGCTCAAGGCTGCTCCTTGGGGCGCGTGGGGGTGCGGACGCGCACTGTGGTGGAGGGGATCGGCGGGCACTCGCACCGTCGCGTCAGGTAAGGGTTACCTATCCATGACGGGTGATCACAAGGAACGCTCACTCGTCCGGGTGAGAATCGGCGATTGTGCACATCCGGGGCCGGATGCCCTGCTGGGCCGGTGCACCGGCCGGGCCCGGATCACGGATCGGTGACCTCCGGCCGGCACCGCAACCCGGGGGGTGGGCACCGCCGTCCTCCTTGGCGATGGAAGACTCCAGGACGGCGGACCGCCGCACCGCGAACCGGCCGGGCACCCAGCGCCCCGGTGTGCGGCCGCCCGCCGCGGCACCGTCCGGCGAGCCGGGACCACCCGGCGACCCGGCACCGCCCAGCACCCACCGCCCGAGCACAGGGGGAAGCGCACAGATGCCAACGATCCACCGGTCAGCCCTGGCCGCCGCCCTGGCCGCGGGCACCCTGCTCGCCGTGAGCGCCTGCGGGCCCGACGGCCCGGCGGGCGGCGGGACCAGCCCCGCGCCGCCGCCCTCCTCCGCGGCGGCCCAGGCCGCGGGCGCGGGCGGGGCGATCGGCGGCATCACCCTCCCGTCCGGGCTGCCGACCAGCCTGCTGGAGGGACTGCCCAGGAGCTGGGACGACCTGAAGAAGTGGAAGTTCGAGGACTGGGACAAGTGGGCGTCCAAGCACGTCTTCAACAACCCGGTGGTGAAGGACTTCTGGGACCCGGACAAGATGGGCGACTCCAAGCCCGCCGAGCCGGCCCCGCCCACCGCCAAGCCCGCCCCCGCCACCCCCGCGCCGTCCACCGACGACGGCGTGACCGACCCCGAGCCCCCGGTGGTCAAGGCCCTGGCGGTGCCCCGCCCGTACACGAAGCAGCCCTCCGGAAAGGTGTTCTTCTCCGCCCAGGGCGGCCGCGGAAACTGCTCGGCGACGGTGATCACCGACCCGCAGCACCCGGGAAAGAGCAACCTGGTCTGGACGGCCGGCCACTGCGTGCACGAGGGCAAGGGCGGGAACTTCTTCAAGGACCTGGTCTTCGTGCCCGCCTACAACAACTCGGGCGCCTCCAGCGGCGGCAAGCGGGCCCCGCTGTCCGAGCTGGCCCCGCTGGGCACCTGGTGGGCCGACCAGGTCACCGCCTCGCCGCAGTGGATGGTCGAGGGCGGCGGCAGCGGCGACGCCGCCAACCAGTACGACTTCGCGGTGATGCGCGTGCGCAACCAGAACGACACCGGCAAGTCCCTGGAGGAGACGGTCGGTTCGGCCGTTCCGGTCTGGTTCGACGCGCCGCGCGACCAGCTCAAGGTCTCGGCCGTCGGCTACCCGCTCGTCAAGCCGTTCGACGGCCAGGAGCTGTACAAGTGCGACGGCGGCAAGCCGACCCGGCTCTCCTTCGACGCCAAGCGCCCGACGATGCTGACCATCGGCTGCACCATGACCCAGGGCGCCAGTGGCGGCGGCTGGTTCGCCACCATGCCCGACGGCAGGACCGCCCTGGTCAGCAACACCTCGATCGGCACCCAGGAGCACACCTCGCTGAGCGGCCCCTACCTGGAGGCGGTCGCCCGGCAGGCACTGGACTGGATCTCCAAGAAGTAGCAGCCGTACGAGGGAAGCAGCCGCCGGCGGGGGGCGGTACGGGACCACCAGCACAGCACGGGGGACGAGCCAGCATGCCGACAACCACCAGCCGGCGGCGCCGGGCCGCGACGGCCGGCGCCGCGCTGCTCGCCGCGCTCGCGCTGGGCGCCGCCGGGTGCGGCCCGGACGGCCCGGCCCGGCCCGCCACCGCGCCCCTCGCCCTGCCCCGCTCCGCGCCCACCAGCCTGGGCGACCTGACCGGCTGGAAGGTGGAGGACTGGGACCGCTACGTCGCCGACAGCGCCTTCGCCGGCGACGCGGCGCCCGGCTCCTGGACGGCCGCCCGGATGGACACCGCCAAGCCCCGGCCCACCCCGGAGTACTCCCTGGCAGCCCCCGCGGCGGCCGGTGTCGAACAGGACGCCCCGCCGGCCGCCGTCCCGGCCCAGCCGCTGCCGCACCCGTACGCCCAGGCCGGTGCGGTGGTCGGCCGGCTCTTCATGACCACGCCGCAGGGCGACGCGGCCTGCTCCGCCACCGTGGTCTCCGACCCGGTCAACCCCGGCCGCAGCAACCTCGTCTACACCGCCGCGCACTGCCTGCACGACGGCAAGGGCGGCGGCTGGCTGAAGAACCTGGTCTTCGTCCCCGCCTTCAACCGGGACGGCCGGGTGGTCCACGGCAAGCCGAACCCGGACCAGCAGGCCGCCCCGTACGGCCGGTGGACGGCGGTGCGCGCGCTGGTCTCGCCGACCTGGCGCCAGGAGAGCGGCGTCGGTGCCCGCAACCAGTACGACTACGGCGTGCTGCGGGTGCGCGGCGAGGACGGCTCCGGCAGGTCCCTGGAGGAGACGGTCGGCGGCTCGGTGCCGATCTGGTTCAACGCCCCGCGCGAGCAGATCACCGCGGCCGCCGCCTACGGCTACCCGGCCGAGCGGCCGTTCGACGGCCTGGAGCTCGAACACTGCGACTCCCCGGCCGCGCCCGGGCGGCTCTCCTTCGACCGGAGCCGCCCGCCGATGTACGTGATCGGCTGCTCCATGACGGCCGGCGCCTCCGGCGGCGGCTGGTTCGTCATCAGGGACGGCAAGCCCAACCTGATCAGCGTCGGCGCGGTCGGCAACCGCAACCCGGCCGGCTACCAGGCCGGGCCCTCCCTGCACGACCAGGCGAAGCAGGCCTTCGACTACTTCGCCAAGAACGTCCGGTAGCCCCTGCGGGGGCACGGGAAGGGCCCCGGGACGGCGTACCGTCCCGGGGCCCTCCGTCGGCTCCGGCCTCAGCCCTGCAGGGCCACCGCGAAGTACTCCAGCTCGGCGGCCAGCTCGGCCTGCACCTTGGCGTGCAGCAGGGTGCCCTCGCCGGTGTGCTCGGTGGAGAGCAGCTCCCCCTCGGCGTGCACCCGGGAGACCAGCGCGCCCTGGGTGTAGGGCACCAGGGCCCGCACCTCGACCGCCGGACGCGGCAGCTCGTCGTCGATGAGCTGCAGCAGCTCCTCGATCCCCGCGCCGCTGCGGGCCGACACCACGATGGCGTGCGGCTCGCGGCGCAGCAGGCGCTGGAGCACGTGCGGATCGGCGGCGTCCGCCTTGTTGATCACCACGATCTCCGGCACGTTCTGCGCGTCGACCGAGACGATGACCTCGCGGACGGCGGCCAGCTGCGTCTCCGGCTCGGGGTGCGAGCCGTCCACCACGTGCAGGATGAGGTCGGCGTCGGCGACCTCCTCCATGGTCGAGCGGAAGGCCTCGACCAGGTGGTGCGGCAGGTGCCGGACGAAGCCGACGGTGTCCGCCAGGGTGTAGAGCCGCCCGCTCGGGGTCTCGGCCCGGCGCACGGTCGGGTCCAGGGTGGCGAACAGCGAGTTCTCCACCAGGACGCCCGCGCCGGTGAGCCGGTTGAGCAGCGACGACTTGCCCGCGTTGGTGTACCCGGCGATGGCCACGGACGGCACCTGGTGGCGCTTGCGCTCCTGGCGCTTGGTGTCGCGGCCCTTCTTCATGTCGGCGATCTCCTTGCGGAGCTTCGCCATCTTCTCGCGGATCCGGCGCCGGTCGGTCTCGATCTTGGTCTCACCGGGACCACGGGTGGCCATGCCGCCGCCCGAGGTGCCGGAGCCACCGCCACCCATCTGCCGGGACAGCGACTGGCCCCAGCCGCGCAGGCGCGGCAGCATGTACTGCATCTGCGCGAGCGAGACCTGCGCCTTGCCCTCCCGGGACTTGGCGTGCTGGGCGAAGATGTCCAGGATCAGGGCCGTCCGGTCGACGACCTTGACCTTGACCACGTCCTCCAGGTGGATCAGCTGGCCGGGGGTGAGCTCACCGTCGCAGACGACGGTGTCGGCGCCGCTGGCGGCGACGATGTCGCGCAGTTCCCTCGCCTTGCCGGAGCCGATGTAGGTGGCCGCGTCGGGCTTGTCGCGGCGCTGGATGACGCCGTCCAGCACCTGGGAGCCGGCCGTCTCGGCGAGCGCGGCGAGCTCGGCCATCGAGTTCTCCGCCTCCTCCAGCGTGCCGTCCGTCCAGACGCCGACGAGCACCACGCGCTCCAGGCGGAGCTGGCGGTACTCGACCTCGGTGACGTCTTCGAGTTCGGTGGAGAGGCCGGCGACACGGCGCAGGGCGGCTCGCTCGCTGCGGTCGTACTGGTCGCCGTCGTAGTGGTGGCCGAGGTCCTCGTCGATGGCCGCGAGGTCCTCGTCCATGAGGGCTTCCGCCCGCAGACCGTCGAGGCGGCGCGGAGCGTCGGCGTGGTCGCGGGTGTCGAACGTGGAGGTCATTCTGTCCTTTGGCTCGCTGGTACGGGTGGCCTTCGGGGACCGCTGCCGCGGTCCCGTAAGGAGTCTGCCCAGCTGCCGCCCCGGTTACCGTCCGGGCGGGGGTGAGCTGCCCCTCGGGTCCTCGGACGAGGCCCGGGCTCCTGTGCCCGGACAACACCGTGGACCGGCCGTGAATTCCCCATGATGGTCGCACGCCCGGCGCGGGCCGGTCATCCCCATTTCCGCGGGCCGGACATCCTCATTTCCCGCGGGCCGCCGGGCCGAGCGGCCGCTCCCCCGGCTCCCGGCCGCCGTCCGGGGCCTGCGGGCGGCTCACGTCGTACACCCCGGAGACCTTGAGCATCGCCCGCATCAGCCGCGGCAGGGCGGCCGGCTCGGGCAGTTCGACGGTGTAGGTGTGCCGGACCCGGGACTCCTGCGGCGGCTCGACCTCGGCCGAGACGATGCCGACGCCGGCGCCGGCTCCGGAGATCGCGGCGGTGAGGTCGGCGAGCAGCCGGGGCCGGTTCAGCGCCTCGGCCCGCAGGGTGACCCGGTGCCCGGTCGCCGGGGCGTCCTCCGGCCGCCAGCGGACCTCCAGCTCGGCCCGCCCGTCCGCGCGCATCCGCTCCCCCGCCGGGCAGCCGGTGCGGTGCACCGCGACCGCGCCGCCGCGGATCGGGTAGCCGGCCACCTCGTCCGGCGGCACCGGGGTGCAGCAGCGCGCCAGCCGGACCGGCGCCCCGGGCCGTCCGGCCACCGCGACCGGGGCGGCCCGCCGCTCGGCGGTCGGGCGCCCGGGCGGGGCGGGCTGGCCTCCGGTCGGGCCGGTGCGGACCACCGGCTGGCGGGCCGGGTGGTCGGCCAGCCAGCGCTCGATGGCCAGCCGGGCGCCCGGGGTGCGGGCGTGCGCCAGCCACTCGGGGGCGGGGCCGGAGGGCTGGCCGCCGCCGGCCGGGAGGGATTCGGTGAGCACCGCGATCTGGTCGCCGTCCTCCAGCACGGTGGACAGGGCGGTGAGCCGCCCGTTGACCCGCACCCCGATACATCGGTGGCCGGTCTCCTCGCCGAGCAGGTAGGCCGCGTCCACGCAGGTGGCGCCGGCCCTCAGCTGAAGCGTTTCGCCGCTCTCCGTCACCACGGTGATCTCGCGGTCGCCGGCCAGGTCGGCGGTGAGCGCGGACCAGAAGGCGTCCGGATCGGGCGTCTCCTGCTGCCACTCCAGCAGCCGGCTGAGCCAGCCCGGGCGGGCCGGGTCGGTGCGGTCCAGCTCGTCGGCGTCCTGCACGGCGCCGGCCGGGGACGGGTCCCCGAGCGCGACCACCCCGGTCTCGGCCACCTCGTGCATCCGCCGGGTGCGGACCAGCACCTCGACCACCGCGCCGCCGCTGAGCGCCACGGCGGTGTGCAGCGACTGGTAGAGGTTGAACTTGGGCGCGGCCACGAAGTCCTTGAACTCCCCGGGCAGCGGCGTCCAGCAGGTGTGCAGCTCGCCGAGCACGGCGTAGCAGTCGGCGTTCTCCTCGACCACCACCAGCAGCCGCCCGAAGTCGGCCGGCCGCGGCCCCTGCGGCCGGCCGTCCGGCCCGGGCACGGCGGCCCGGCGGAGCAGCACCCGGTGCAGCGAGACGCAGTGCCGGGGGCGGACGGTCACCTCGGCGGTCACCCCGGCCTCGGCCAGTTGGCGGGCCAGCTGCCGGGCGAAGGGCTCCAGCAGGGCGTCCGGCTCGGCCTCGTGACCGGTCATCAGGGCGCGGGTGCGGGCGTGTTCCTCGGGGTGCAGGGTGGCGAAGACGATGTCCTCCAGCTCCGCCTTGAGCACCTGGATGCCGAGCCGCTCGGCCAGCGGGATCAGCACGTCCCGGGTGACCTTGGCGATCCGCACCTGGCTGGCCGGCTTCATGTGCCGGATGGTGCGCATGTTGTGCAGCCGGTCGGCCAGTTTGATCACCATCACCCGGACGTCGTCCCCGGTGGCGACCAGCATCTTGCGGAAGGTCTCGGCCTCGGCGGCGGCACCGAAGTCGACCTTCTCCAGCTTCGTCACCCCGTCGACCAGGTAGGCGACTTCGGGCCCGAACCCGGCGCCCACCTGGTCCAGCGTCAACTCGGTGTCCTCGACCGTGTCGTGGAGCAGCGAGGCGACCAGGGTCGTCGTCCCGGCGCCGAGTTGGGCCAGGATCATGGTCACGGCCAGCGGGTGGGTGATGTACGGCTCGCCGCTCTTGCGCTTCTGGCCGCGGTGGCTGGCCTCGGCGAGCCGGTACGCCCGGGCGAGCAGGCCGAGGTCGGCCTGCGGGTGGTGCCGGCGGTGGACCTGGACGAGCGGCTCCAGGGCGTCCGGCACCGGCGGCCGGCCGGTGGCCAGTAACGCGGCCCGCCCGGCCCGGCCGAGAGCGGCCCGGCCGAGCTCTCCGAGGGGCCGCCTGGCCCCGGCCTGCCGTACGGTCGTCGGCTGTCCCGTCAGGGACTGCCCGGCTTCGATGGTCATCGGCACCTCCGGCAACGGTCGCCGGGCGCCGCCCCGTCCGAGGGGGTGATCTCGACACCCCTCCCCATGGGGTGATCGACCCGGTGGTCCATGCTACCGAGCAGAGCACGTTCCGCGACGCCCTGATTCCCGTCCGCGACCGGTATCACCCGATCGGGGGGATTCGTCACCACACGAATTGGGCAAACCGGGCCGCAGGCCTCAGCGCACCGACTCCCACCAGCGCCCGTCCAGCCGCCCCTCGGCCACGATCACCGCCGGCCCGGTCATCTCCACCCGGCCGTCCGGGTGCTCGGTGATGACCAGTCGCCCGCCCAGCACGTCCACGGTGTACGCGACCGACTCGCCGGTGACCGCCGGGTCGGCGCCGTCCCGGCGGATGGCCGCCACCGCCACCGCGCAGGCGCCGGTGCCGCAGGAGCGGGTCTCGCCCGAGCCGCGCTCGTGCACCCGCATCGCGACGTGCCGCGGCCCGCGGTCCACCACGAACTCGACGTTGACGCCCTCCGGGTAGGCGCTCGCGGGGCTGGTGAGCGGCGCGGCGAACAGGTCGCCGGCGTGGTCCAGGCTCTCCACGAAGGCCACCGCGTGCGGGTTGCCCATGTTGACGTTCAGGGCCGGCCAGCGCCGCTCGCCGACCGCGACCTCGATGCCGTCCGGCCCGGGCAGCCGGGCCCGGCCCATGTCGATGGTGACGTCGCCGGGCGTGCCGTCCTCGGCGGCCTCGGCGACCTTCGCGGTGAGCACCCCGGAGCGGGTGGCGACGGCCAGCTCGCCCGGCTCGGCCAGGCCGGCCTCGACCAGGAAGCGGGCGAAGACCCGCAGGCCGTTGCCGCACATCTCGGCGACGCTGCCGTCCGAGTTGCGGTAGTCCATGAACCACTCGGCCCGGTCGGCCATCGCCGCGGCCGCCGGGTCGGCGGCGGCGCGCACCACGCGCAGCAGCCCGTCCCCGCCGAGGCCGGCCCGCCGGTCGCACAGCGCGGCGACGGTCTCGGGACCGATCTCCAGCGCGCCGTCCGGGTCCGGGACGATGACGAAGTCGTTCTGGGTGCCGTGCCCCTTGAAGAAGGGGATGCCGCCCTGCTGGGGAGAGGATGCGCTCACCCCTCCGATGGTACTGAGCGGCGACCCGCCCGCTCGGGGCGGGAGGCTCCCGGGGTGGGAGGCACCCGGAGCGGGAGGCGCCCGGGGCGGAGGTGCTCCGGGCGGACGGCGCTCAGCGCAGGTAGGCGACCCGCCAGACCGCGAGCGCGCAGGCGGCGAGCGCGATCAGGGTGTAGACCACGATCGCCTTCCAGCCGGCCCGCTGCCCGGAGCCCCGCCTCGGCAGCCCCGGCCACTTGTAGCCGGCGTGCCGGGCGGCCATCGCGCCCCAGCCCATCGAGGCGGCGGTGAACAGCAGCCCGAGCATCCCGACCATGGTGGCGCGCGCCCCGGCCGAGCCGAAGGCGAGCGGGAAGGCGAACATCAGCGAGCCGAGGGTGCCCAGCAGGGCGATCGGCAGCGTCTGCCACCAGCGCAGCCGGCGCAGCGGACGGATCTCCCGTTCGTGCACCGCGGCGTCGGGCGGCGTGCGGGTGTCCAGGGCGGGCACCGCGGCCGCGTAGGAGGTCGGCGCCTCCAGTCCGGTCAGCACGGGGAGGTCACCCATCGTCGACTCGTCGAACTCCTCGGCCGGCGCGGTGACACTTCCGCCCTGGCCGGATTCGGGGCCGGTACCCGTCGACACACGGCCTCCCCTGACAGTTCGACACGAGCGGACTCGCGGCCGGGCACGGTCGGCCCGTCCGGCCGACCCCTACGGCATCGATGATGGCATGTCCAGAGAGGCGTTCCGGGCCTGACCGGGGTCGACGGGTGATCCGTGGCCATCACGTGATCGGGCCGTGACCGCCGGTTCGTCCTGCACGGTCGCCTGCGCGCGCAGGTGCACCGCCGGATTGGCCAAAAACCCGTCCTGTACGGCCGGAACCGCCTGACGGCCGATCAGTTCGAGGGATCGTTCCAGCAGCTCGACGGGGTCGGTTCCGGCCGGCCGGGAGAGCCATTCGATGCGGTCGTCGCGGCGGAACCAGGACTCCTGACGCCGGGCGAAGCGCTTGGTCGCCCGGACGGTCTCGGCCCGGGCCTCGTCCTCGGTGCACTCCCCGGCGAAGTGGTCGAGCACCTGCTGGTAGCCGAGCGCCCGGGAGGCGGTCCTGCCCTCGCGCAGCCCGGCCCTCTCCAGCTCCCGCACCTCGTCCAGCAGTCCGTCCTCCCACATCCGGTCGACCCGCAGCGCGATCCGCTCGTCCAGCTCCGGGCGCGGCACGGCGACGCCGATCTGCACCGCCTCGTACACGGCGGTGTTGCTCGGCAGGTTGGCGGTGAACGGCTGCCCGGTGATCTCGATGACCTCCAGGGCGCGGACGATCCGCCGGCCGTTGCTGACGAGGATCGCCTCGGCGGCCGCCGGGTCCAGCTCGGCCAGCCGCCCGTGCAGCGCGTACGGGCCGACCAGCTCCAGCTCGGCCTCCAGCCGGGCCCGCACCTCCGGGTCGGTGCCCGGGAACTCCATCTCGTCGATCGCCGCCCGGACGTACAGCCCGGAGCCGCCGACCAGGACGGGCGTGCGGCCGGCGGCGAGCAGCCGGTCGATCTCGGCCCGGGCCAGCCGCTGGTACTCGGCGACGCTGGCGGCCTCGGTGACGTCCCAGACGTCCAGCAGGTGGTGCGGCACTCCCCCGCGCTCGGCCGTGGTGAGCTTGGCGGTGCCGATGTCCATGCCCCGGTACAGCTGCATCGAGTCGGTGTTGATCACCTCGCCGTCGAGGCTGCGGGCGATGGCGACGGCCAGGTCGGACTTGCCGGCGGCGGTCGCGCCGACGACGCAGACCACACGGGGAGGGGCGACATGCGGGGTACGGGAGCTGCTCACCGTTCCAGTCTCCCAAAACCGCCGGGCCACCGGGGACCGGGCTGCCGCCCGCCCGCCACTGCGCGACGATATGACTGTTTCCCGGACATTTTCCGGCCGTTTCCCCGGTTGGGCCCGCTTTGCGAACGCTTTGCCCGGCCCGCTCGTTGTGCGGGGAACAGCGGATGAAGGAGATCGTCATGGGCCTGATGGACAACCTCAAGGGCAAGGCCGAGGAGCTCAAGGGCAAGGCCGGCGAGTTCGCGGGCAAGCACAGCGACCAGATCGAGAAGGCCGTGGACAAGGCCGGCGGGGCCATCGACAAGGCGACCAAGGGCAAGTACAGCGACAAGATCGAGCACGGCGCCGAGAAGGCCAAGGACGCGGTCGGCGACTTCGCCCAGAAGCCGAAGCCGGGCGACGAGGGGCAGCCCCCGCGGTCCTGACCCCGCGGTCCCGGTCCCGGTCCCGGCCGGTCCGGCGGTCCCGACCGGGAGCCCCGACGGCCGGGAGCCCCGGTCCGGCGGCCCCGACCGGCTAGGACCAGGACGCCACGAAGTACCCGACCCCGTACGGCGCCTCCTGGTGGCCCAGCCGCCCGGTGAGGCCGGCGCCCTCCGCGGCGCCGGCCAGCACCTGCCAGGGCGCCCGGCCGTCGGCCTTGAGCTCGGCGGCCAGAAGCGGGTCCAGCGCGGCCAGGGCGGGCAGGTCGGCCGAGCCCAGGGCGGCGGCCAGGGCGGCGTCGAAGCCCTCGGCCCGCTCGTCCAGGTACCCGGGCGCCTTCAACGAGCGGCAGGCGCTGCCGTCGCCGAGCACCAGCAGGCCGACCCGCTCGGCCAGGCCGGCCAGGCCCTGGCCGAGGCCGAGCATCCGGTCGGCGGGGGCGTCGGCGGGCACCGCGCACGCGTGCGTCGGCAGGGTCACCCCGGCGCGCTCCAGCAGCCAGGCGCCGACGGTCAGCGAGGGGGCCAGCTCCGGCCCCTCGACCCGGTCGCCGGGCAGCTTGGCGACCAGCGGCACCCCGTAGCGGCGGAAGGAGCCGGCTCCGCCCTCGGTCCAGACCTCGGCCGTCGGCCCGGTGCCGACCACCACGACCAGCTGCGGCCCGGCCGCGACCAGCGCCGCCAGCGCCTCGTCGCAGGCCGTGCGCAGGGCGTCCAGCTCGGGCGCGGCCCCGGCGGCGACCTCGGGGACGAGCAGCGGCGGACAGGGGCACACGGCGGCGGCTACCAGCATGTGGATCACTCTAGCCAAGAAGCCGGGCGGCCCGGCCGGAGCCGAAGCTCCCGCCGGGCCGCCCGGAACACCCGCGGGTCAGTCGCCGCAGCAGGCCCCGCCCGCCGGCGCGGCCAGCGGCAGCTCGGCCGGGGCGCCGATCTTCGGCAGGCCGAGCATCACTCCGGCCGGCTTGGCGGCGGGCGCGGCCCGGCGCTTCTCCCAGGCGTCGCCGGCGCGGGTGCGGCGCACCGCGAGCGCCGGGCCCTCGGCGAGCAGGTGGTGCGGGGCGGCGTAGGTGATCTCGACGGTCACCACGTCGCCGGGGCGCACCGGCTCGTCCGGCTTCGTGCTGTGCTCGTCGTCCACCCCTCGGAGCCTCGGGTTGAAGTGCACCAGCCGGTTGTCGGGGGCGCGGCCGGAGAGCCGCCGGGTCTGATCGTCCTTCTTGCCCTCGCCCTCGGCGACCAGGACGTCCAGGGTGCGGCCGACCTGCTTCTTGTTCTCCTCCCAGGAGATCTCCTCCTGGAGGGCGATCAGCCGGTCGTAGCGGGCCTGGACGACCTCCTTCGGCACCTGGTCCGCCATGTCCGCGGCGGGGGTGCCGGGGCGCTTGGAGTACTGGAAGGTGAAGGCGTTGGTGAAGCGGGCCTCGCGGACGGTGTGCATCGTCTCCTCGAAGTCCTCCTCGGTCTCACCGGGGAAGCCCACGATGATGTCGGTGGAGATGGCCGCGTCCGGCATCGCCTCGCGGACCTTGCGGATGATCCCGAGGAAACGGTCCTGCCGGTAGGAGCGGCGCATCGCCTTGAGGACGCGGTCCGAGCCGGACTGCAGCGGCATGTGCAGCTGGTGCATCACGCTCGGGGTCTCGGCCATCGCGGCGATCACGTCGTCGGTGAAGTCGCGGGGGTGCGGCGAGGTGAAGCGGATCCGCTCCAGGCCCTCGATCTGCCCGGCGGCGCGCAGCAGCTTGGAGAAGGCCTCGCGGTCGCCCAGGTCGGAGCCGTAGGCGTTGACGTTCTGGCCGAGCAGGGTCACCTCGATGACGCCCTCGTCCACCAGCGCCTCGATCTCGGCGAGGACGTCGCCGGGGCGGCGGTCCTCCTCCTTGCCGCGCAGCGCGGGGACGATGCAGAAGGTGCAGGTGTTGTTGCAGCCGACCGAGATGGCGACCCAGGCGGCGTACGCGGACTCGCGGCGGGTCGGCAGGGTGGAGGGGAAGGTCTCCAGCGACTCCAGGATCTCGACCTGGGCCCTGCGCTCGACCGCGGCCCGCTCCAGCAGCGCCGGCAGGTGGCCGATGTTGTGGGTGCCGAAGACCACGTCGACCCACGGGGCGCGCTTGACGATGCTCTCGCGGTCCTTCTGGGCCAGGCAGCCGCCGACGGCGATCTGCATGCCCTTGTGACGGGTCTTGACCGGCGCGAGCTGGCCGAGGTTGCCGTACAGCTTGTTGTCGGCGTTCTCGCGCACCGCGCAGGTGTTGAACACCACCAGGTCCGGGTCGCCCTCGGGCCCGGCCTTGACGTACCCCGCGTCCTCCAGCAGGCCGGACAGCCGCTCGGAGTCGTGGACGTTCATCTGACAGCCGTGCGTGACGACCTTGTAGCTCTTCAATCCGCTCTCACCGCTCACCAGACCAGGGTACGGGCAGCGGCGAAGGGCTTTTCCCTGAGCTTCCACCACCCGTTCCACTCCCGTTCCGCCTGAGCGCCTGGCAGTATCCCTGCATGACCCCCACCACTGCGTCCCGTCTCGGCGCCGCCGTCCGCACCGCGGCCCGGAGCCCGCTGTGGCGCACGGTGCTGGTGGTGGTACTGCTGGTGGCCGGGTTCGGCGGCTGGTGGCTGTCGGCGGGCCGCTCGCCCGGGTACCCGCGCGGCGAGGTCCGCTTCGCCACCGGGGTGCAGCGCGGCGTCTACGACCGGTACGGGCAGCTGCTCCAGGCCCACGTCTCCCGGACCATGCCCGGGGTGCGGCTGGCCCTGGACAACTCCGAGGGCTCGATCGACAACCTCACCCGGGTGATCAGAGGCCGGGACGCCTTCGCCATAGCCACCGCCGACGCGGTCGCCGACTACCAGGGCCAGGGCAAGGAGAAGCTGCGGGCCATCGCCCGGCTGTACGACGACTACCTGCAGCTGATCGTCCCGGCCTCCTCCCCGGTGCGCCGCACCGCCGACCTCAAGGGCCTGCGGGTCGGCGTCGGCCTGCCGCAGTCCGGGGTGAACCTGGTGACCAAGCGGCTGCTGGGCGCGGCCGGCCTGGACCCGGACCACGACATCGTCCCGGTGCCGAAGGGGATCGGCGAGGCCGCCGACGACCTGCGCGCGGGCCGGCTGGACGCCTTCTTCTGGTCCGGCGGCCTGCCCACCAGCGCGCTCACCGACCTCTCCGACCACTTCCCGATCCGTGTCGTGCCGCTGAGCGACCTCGCCGAGGCCCTGCACAAGGCCGAGGGCGGCGGCACCGACGCCTACCGGGCGGCCACCATGCCCAAGGGGACGTACCCGAACGCCGAGCCCAAGGACGCCGTCGCCACGGTGGCCGTGCCGAACCTGCTGATCACCCTGGACGACGCGGACCCGCGCCTGGTCGAGGGCATGACCCGCGCGGTGATCGACAGCCGGGACCAGATCGGCGCCCAGGTGCACGCGGCCCAGCTGGTCGACCTGCGCACCGCCGTCTACACCGACCCGCTCCCGCTGCACACCGGCGCGGCCCGCTACTACCGCTCGGTGAAGCCGTAGGGCGCGACCACCGACCGCTGACGCCGCGGGGCGCGGCCGCCGCCCGGTGAAGCCGTAGGGCGCAGGGCCTGCCCCGGCTACTTCTCCGGCCGGGGCACCGCCAGCGTCACCGCGAGCCCGGTCGGCCTGACCGGCGCGAAGCCGAGCGTGCCGCCGCCGGCCGCCAGCAGGGTGCGGGCGATGGACAGCCCGAGCCCCGAACCGTCCACGTTCTGGTGCCGCGTGCTGCGCCAGAACCGGTCCCCGGCCCGGGACAGCTCGTCCTCGGTGAGACCGGGCCCGGCGTCGGTGACGGTCACCGCGACCTCGTCCCGCCGCACCGCCACCCGCAGCCGCACCTCGCTGCCGGCCGGGCTGAACTTGAGCGCGTTGTCCACCACGGCGTCCAGGGCCGAGCCGAAGCCGATCGGGTCGGCCATCCCGATCGCCAGCGCCGGGCCGTCCCAGCGCAGCCCGATCCCGCGCTGCTCGGCCACCGGCCGCCAGGCGTCCACCCGGGACAGGGTGAGCTCGGCGAGGTCGGTGCGCTCCGGTTCGGGGCGGGCGTGCTCGGCGGTGGCCAGGCCGAGCAGGTCGTCCAGCACCCTGGCCAGCCGGGCGCCTTCCTCCCGTACGCCGCTGAGCTCCTCCTCGTGGCCCTCGGGCAGTTCCAGGCCGAGCAGCTCGACCCGCAGCAGCAGCGCCGACAGCGGGTTGCGCAGCTGGTGGGAGGCGTCCGCGACGAAGGCCTTCTGCTGGTCCATGGCGAGCACCACGTGGTCCGCCATCTCGTTGAACGAGCGGGCCAGCCGCTGGAGTTCGGGCGGTCCGCCGCCCGGGGCGACCCGGGCGGCCATCCGGCCGGTGGCGATGTCGTGGGTGGCCCGGTCCAGGGTGCGCACGGGGCGCAGCACCCACTCGGTGAGCCGGACGGCGAGCAGCACGGCGACGATCATCGCGGCGGCCTCGCCCGTGCCGATCACCAGCCACTTGTGCACCACCCGGGTGCGCAGCGCCTCGGCCGGGGATTCGCTGAGCACCACCGCGACCACGTCGCCGTCGCGCACCACGGGGGCGGCGACGGTGATCGTCCGGTCCGGCGTCCACGGCCAGACCTGCGGCGGGTTGTGGCTGCGCCGCCCGTCCAGCGCCTCCTGGAAGGCCTGGGCGCCCCAGCCCCCGGAGGGCACCCGCCAGTCGTCCGGGGCGACGGCGAGCGGAATGCCGTCGCGCTGGAAGATGCCCAGGCGCACGCCGTACAGGTCGTGGTAGCGGCGGACCTCGGCCTCGATCGCGCGCTGCCGGCTGCCGTCGCCCGGGGCGGGTTCCGGGTCGCCCTTGCGGGCGGAGTCGGCGGCGCCGGAGGTGGGCAGGTCCTGGGCGAGGCGGGCGGCGTCGTCGAGCCGGTCGACGACCACCTTGGTCTGTTCGGCCGCCGCGACCGCCGCCGCGAGCGGCAGCCCCAGGGCGGCCAGGACGCAGAGCATGAGGGCGATCAGGATGCCGAGCAGGCGGGTGCGCACGTGCGGTCAGTGCTCCGCGGGGGCGCTCGGGGCCGGTTCGGCCGCGGCGGGCGTGGGGCAGTCGGGGATCAGCCGGTAGCCGACCCCGCGCACGGCCTCGACCAGGCCGGGCAGCGCCAGCTTGTTGCGCAGCGAGCCGATGTGCACCTCCAGGGTGCGCCCGTTGCCCTCCCAGCCGCTGCGCCAGACCTCGCTGAAGATCTGCTCGCGCCGGTAGACGACGCCGGGGCTCTGCGCGAGCAGTGCGAGCAGGTCGAACTCCTTGCGGGTGAGCGGCACGTCGCGGCCGTCCACGCTGACCCGGCGGCGCTCCCGGTCGATCCGGATGCCGCGGGACTCCAGCGGGCCGCGCTGCTGCGGCACGGTGTCGGGCGCGGACACCGCCACCGCGGCGGGGGCGGCGCCGCGGCGGGCCACGGCGTGGATGCGGGCGAGCAGCTCGCCCATGTCGTACGGCTTGGTGACGTAGTCGTCGGCGCCCAGGTTGAGGCCGTGGATCCGGGAGCGGACGTCGGCGCGGGCGGTGACCATGATCACCGGCACGCCGCTGCCGGCCCTGATCCGGCTGCACACCTCGAAGCCGTCGCGGTCGGGCAGTCCGAGGTCGAGCAGCACCACGCGGTACGGCTCGTTGCCGTCCGGCACCAGGGCGTCCAGCGCCTCGTGCCCGCTGCGGGCGTGCCGGACCTGGAAGCCGTGCCGGCCCAGCACCGCGACCAGCGCGGCGGCCACGCGTTCGTCGTCCTCGACGAGCAGCAGTCGCATCCTGTCCTCCTCCTTCCCCCACGTGATCACCGATGATCACCGGGCCGATCGTTCAGGTCCCGGTCCTGCGCAGTATGGGCCAGCGAACGGCCCGGCGCCAGGTTCGACCGCGCACCGGGCCCGGGGGGAACGGGGAGCACCGGAGCGGATTCCCGCTGTGACATGCCCCGTCGGCGCCCGCGCGAACAGCGTGCGAGCGCCGTGTGGCCGTTTCGTGATCCTCAAGTTCCGCTCAGATCGGCTGACGGCGCGCGGTCATGGCTCCTAAGGTCGGCCCACCGGGGGCCGCGGCTCCGCCGGCCTCGGCCCCCGGATCCGTACCACCATTGCCTGTCAAGGGAGTTGAGACTTCTCGGACAGGCGTGATTCGACGACAGAGGGAGCAGGCGCGATGACCGAGAGCCCGGTCGAGGACTCCACCCCCGCAGCCGCCCCACTGGTCGTGCTGAGCAACGTCAACAAGCACTACGGCGCGCTGCACGTCCTGCAGGACATCGACCTCCGGATCGCCCAGGGCGAGGTGGTCGTGCTGATCGGCCCGTCCGGCTCGGGCAAGTCGACGCTCTGCCGGACGATCAACCGGCTGGAGACGATCGACTCCGGCGCGATCACGATCGACGGCCGGCCGCTGCCCGACGAGGGCAAGGAACTGGCCCGGCTGCGCGCCGAGGTCGGCATGGTGTTCCAGAGCTTCAACCTGTTCGCGCACAAGACCGTGCTGGAGAACGTGGTCATCGGCCAGGTGAAGGTGCGCAAGGTGCCCCGCCCGCAGGCCGAGAAGACCGCCCGGGAGCTGCTGGAGCGGGTCGGCGTCGGCGCGCAGGCGGACAAGTTCCCGGCCCAGCTCTCCGGCGGCCAGCAGCAGCGCGTGGCGATCGCCCGCGCGCTGGCGATGAAGCCCAAGGTGATGCTCTTCGACGAGCCCACCTCGGCGCTGGACCCGGAGATGGTCAACGAGGTGCTGGAGGTCATGCGCCAGCTCGCCGCAGACGGCATGACGATGGTCGTGGTCACCCACGAGATGGGCTTCGCCCGCTCCGCCGCCAACCGGGTCCTGTTCATGGCCGACGGGAAGATCGTCGAGCAGAACACCCCGGACGCGTTCTTCACCGCGCCGCGCTCCGAGCGCGCCAAGGACTTCCTCTCGAAGATCCTCCACCACTGACGCTTCGAGACCGGCGGGACCGCCCCCGGCCGCAGTGCCGGCCCGCCCCGCCCGTGCACGCCTTCCAGACGCCAGAGCCCGGTTGACACCGCGGCCCAGCCCCAGGAGAACCCTCATGAGGACGTCCCGCACCCTCGCCGTCGCGCTCTGTGCCGTCGCGCTCACCGCCACCGCCGCCTGCGGCAAGGACGGCACCCCCGGCGCCACCGCCGCGAGCAGCGGCGCCGGCGCCCCGAAGCTGCCGAGCTACACGGTCAAGACCGACGTCAAGGTGGACTCCGCGGTCCTCGCCGAGGCCAAGAAGCGCGGCCAGCTGATCATCGGCGCCAAGGCCGACCAGCCGAACCTCGGCTGGGAGGACGTCGCCAGCGGCGACCGCAGCGGCTTCGACATCGAGATCGCCAAGATGATCGCCGCCGACCTCGGCTTCACCCCGCAGCAGATCAAGTGGCAGACCCTGGTCTCCTCGCAGCGCGAGCCGGCCATCGCCAAGGGCCAGATCGACTTCTACGTCGGCACCTACAGCATCAACGACGAGCGCAAGAAGAGCGTCTCCTTCGCCGGCCCGTACTACATCGCCGGCCAGGACCTGCTGGTGAAGGCCGACAACACCACGATCACCGGCCCGGAGAGCACCGGCGGCAAGAACGTCTGCACCGCCACCGGCTCGACCTCGATCAAGAACATCCAGCAGTACAACCCGAAGGTCACCCAGTTCGACACCTACTCGGCCTGCGTCGAGAAGCTGCTGTCCGGCGAGGTCGACGCGGTCACCACCGACGACGCGATCCTCAAGGGCTACGCCTCCAAGTACAGCCCCAAGCTCAAGGTGGTCGGCAAGCCGTTCACCAAGGAGAACTACGGCGTCGGCCTCAACAAGGACGACAAGGCGCTGCGCGACGCGATCAGCGACGCCCTCAAGGCCCACGAGGACAACGGCGACTGGAAGAAGGCCTACGACGCGACCCTGGGCGCCTCCGGCTCCCCGGCGCCGGACGTCCCGGCCCTCGAGCGCTACTGATCCGCCCGCCGTACGTCGACTCCCGACCATGAACTGAGAGGAGGGCCGCCGGATGGGGTTCCTGTTCGAGGACGACAACTTCGCGTTGTTCCGCGACGGCTTCCTACAGACGATCGAGGTGAGCGCGCTCAGCGCTCTTCTCGCCCTGCTGCTGGGCACCCTGCTGGCGGCCTTCCGGGTCTCCCCGGTGCCGGTCCTGCGCGCCTTCGGCACCGCCTGGGTGACGCTCTTCCGCAACACCCCGCTGACGCTGCTGTTCTTCGCCGTCACCTTCGGCCTGCCGCCGCTGGGCGTGCACTTCAGCCACCTGGCGTTCGCGGTGCTGGCGCTCGGCGGGTACACCGCCTCGTTCGTCTGCGAGGTCATCCGCTCCGGCATCAACACCGTGCCGCTGGGCCAGGCGGAGGCCGCCCGCAGCCTGGGCATGACCTTCGGCCAGACCCTCACCCTGGTCGTCCTGCCGCAGGCCGCCCGGACCGTCCTGGGCCCGATGAGCAGCGTGTTCATCGCCCTGCCCAGGAACTCGGCGATCGCCGGCGCGTTCAGCGTCCCCGAGCTGTACAGCGCCCAGCAGACCTTCTCCGAGCGCGGCTACTCGATCTTCGCCATCTTCTTCTGGGTGGCCTGCGCCTACCTGCTGATCAGCGCCACGGTCGCCACGTTCTTCCGCTTCCTGGAATCCCGACTGGCGGTGGCCCGATGAGTGAGCGCAGCGAGCGAACGATCAAGTGGTGCGCGTGGGCGAAGGCCCCTGCCGAGCGCAGCGAGGTGGGCGCATGAGCGTTCTGAACCGTCAGGCGTCGGCGAGTGTCCTCTACGACACCCCCGGCCCGAAGGCCCGTACCCGGTACCGCGTGTTCGGCGTCCTCTCGGTGCTCGGCATCGCCGGTCTCCTCTGGTACGTCTTCAGCGCGCTGAACGACAACGGCCAGTTCGACGCCGGCCTCTGGGACGCCTTCCAGTACACCTTCGTCCAGCAGCAGATCGTGGACGGCCTGCTGTCCACCCTGGAGGCCTTCGGGCTCGCGGCAGCCTTCTCGCTCACTCTGGGCGCGCTGCTGGCGGCCGGTCAGCTCTCCGACCACCGGCCGGTCCGCTGGTTCTGCACGGCCTTCACCCAGTTCTTCCGGGCGATGCCGCTGCTGATCCTGATCGTCGGGCTCTACTACGCCTTCTTCGCCCAGCAGCCGATGTGGGCGCTGGTGCTCGGCCTCAGCCTCTACAACGGGGCGGTCCAGGCCGAGATCATCCGCAGCGGCGTCAACGCCGTCCCGCGCGGCCAGGGCGAGGCGGCGTACGGGCTCGGCATGCGCAAGACCCAGGTGATGATGTCGATCCTGGTGCCGCAGGCCGTCCGCTCGATGCTGCCCTCGATGATCGGCCAGCTGGTCGTCACCCTCAAGGACACCTCGCTCGGCTTCGTCATCACCTACAGCGAACTGTTGTTCATGGGCAAGAAGATCGCCAGCCAGCCGATCAACGCCGCGGGCTTCCCCTACATCCCCGTGGTGCTCGTGATCGGCCCGATCTACATCGTGATGTGCCTTCTGTTGACCGCGCTCGCACGCTGGATCGAAGCACGTGGCCGTCGCGGCGCGAACCGGCGCACTTCAGCTTCTGCTTGACGGACACGCAGGTGAACTGTTGCATTGCTCTTCGTGACACCTCCCGGGAGCATCCACGCGGCATATGCGGCAGCGGTAACTGACGCCGGCCGATCGGCCGGTTCGCGCCCGGAGGTTCCCTCATGGACCCGGTGATCGTGGTCGGGGCCGGACCGGTCGGTCTGGCCCTGGCCCTCGCCCTGGCCCGGCACGAGGTACCCACCGTCGTCCTGGACGAGGGCTCCGGGCTCTGTCCCGAGGGCCCGCGCAGCCTCGTGCTCGGCGCCGACACCGCCGCCTTCCTGACCCGGATCGGCTACCCGCGGGCCGCCTCGGACTCCGCGCTGTGGGACTCCTTCGCCGTCTGGCGCCGCCGCCAGGAGGTGCTGCGGATCGACCTCACCGATTCGCCCACCTACCACCTGCCCCAGCACCGCCTCCAGCGCGGGCTGCGCGACGCCCTCACCGGCACCCCGCTGATCAAGCTGGTCCCGCTCAACCGGGTCGTCGAACTCGAACAGGACCGGGACGGCGTCAGCATCCGCACCACGGGCACCCAGGACGGCTCCACCACCTGGTGGCGCGGCAGCCACCTGGTCGGCTGCGACGGCGCCAGATCCACCGTCCGCAAGCTCCTGAAGATCCGTTTCCCCGGCCGCCCGGCGGTCGACCGCAACGCCATCGCCACCGTCCGGGTCGACCTGCCCTTCGACGGCGCCCGCCTGCACCGCGAGCCCCCGTGGCGGGGCGACCGCGAGGCCTCCGCCCGTCCGCTGCCGGACGGCGTCTGGCGGCTCGACTGGCGACTGCCCCCCGGCCGGCCCGCCGCCACCGAGACGGTCGACCCGCACGCCACCTGGCCCGGCATCGTCACCGGCGACACCCTGCTCACCCGGGTCACCTCCACCCTCACCGGCTGGTGCGGCGAGCTGCCCCGCTTCGAACTGCTGGCCGCCGCCGACCACACCGCCCAGCAGCGGCTCGCCGCCCGCTTCCGGATCGGCCGCTGCTTCCTGGCCGGCGACGCCGCCCACCTGCACGGCGCCCTCGGCATGCAGAACCTCCCGGACGGGCTGCGCGACGCCGACAACCTCGCCTGGCGGCTGGCCCTCGCCTGGCACCTCCACTCCGGCGGCCCGCAGCCCGGCGGATCGCTGCTGGACGGCTACGAGGCCGAGCGGCGCGGGGCGGTCGGCGCCCGGCTGCGCGCGGTCGACCAGTCCATGCCGCTGCTGCGCCCGCTGCGCGGCTGGCAGCAGACCCGGCGCTCGCTGCTGGTCGGCGGCTTCCGCAAGCACGCCCCGCTGCTCGCCGACGGCCAGCTCGGCACCGGCCGGTTCGGCGGCGCGCCCGCCTACCCGGCGGCGCCCTCCGGCGTCCCCGGCCGGGTCCCGGTGCAGCGCGGCGCGCGCGGCACCACCTCGCTCAGCGAGCTGCTGCCCGCCACCGCCCCCGGGGTGCTCGTCCCGGACCTGCCGGTGCTCGCCGACGACGGCACCCCCGACCACCTGCACGCCCGGCTCGGCACCACCTTCCTGCTGCTGCTGGTCGCCCCCGGCACCGCCGTCTGGTCCTCCGAGCACTGGCTCGGCGCCGGCCTGATGCCCCGCCTCGCCGAGGTCGCCGCCGCGCTGCCCGTCCCCGCCGAGGTGCTGGTCACCGAGGACTACCCGGGCGCCGGCCCGCACACCGTCCTGCTGATCCGCCCGGACGGCCACCTCGTCGGCGTCACCCAGGGCGCCGTCGCCGAGGACCTCCTCGCCCTCGCCGACCGCGCCCGCGGCGGCCCGGCCACGCTCACCCCGGCCCCCGACCCGGCCGAGCAGCCCGAGCCCCGCGAGGTGGACTCCCCGAGCCAGGGCGTGTCCTGACGGGTCCCGGCGGGACGGCCCAGGCAAGTCCCCTTGCAGGTCCTGGCAGGTCTGGCAGGTCTCCTGGCGGGCCCTCCTAGCCGGCCACCGCCGTGGCCCGGCTCTCGCGGACCACCGTCACCCGGATCCGGCCCGGGTAGGTCAGCTCGGTGGAGAACTGGCGGGCGACCTCACGGGCGATCAGCTCCGCGCCCAGGTCGTCCACCGCGTCCGGGCGGACCATCACCCGGACCTCACGGCCGGCCTGCATCGCGTACACCTCGGCCACGCCCTGGTGCGAGCGCGCGATCTCCTCCAGCCGCGCCAGCCGCCGCACGTACAGCTCCAGCGACTCCTTGCGGGCGCCCGGCCGACCGCCCGAGCAGCCGTCCGCGGCCTGGGTCAGCACGGCCGTCACCGTCCGGGGATCGACCTCGTTGTGGTGGGCGGCGATCGCGTGCACCACCTCGGGGGACTCGCCGTACCGCCGGGCGAGCTCCGCGCCCACCGCCGCGTGGCTGCCCTCCGACTCATGGGTGAGCGCCTTGCCGATGTCGTGCAGCAGCGCCGCGCGCCGCACCGGCTCCGGGTCCACCCCGAGCTCGGCGGCCATCATCCCTGCCAGGTGCGCGGACTCCAGCAGGTGCCCGAGCACGTTCTGCCCGTACGACGCCCGGTAGCGCAACGAGCCCAGGGTGCGGACGAGTTCGGGGTGCATCGCGCCGACCCGGGCGTCCAGCAGGGCGTCCTCGCCGGCCCGGACGCAGCGCTGCCCGACCTCCTCCCGGCTGCGCTCGTGCAGGTGCTCGATCCGGGTCGGGTGGATCCGGCCGTCCTCGACCAGCTGCTCCAGGGTGAGCCGGGCGGTCTCCCGGCGGACCGGGTCGAAGCAGGACAGCTGCACCGACTCGGGGGTGTCGTCGACGATCAGGTTCACGCCGGTGACCGCCTCGAAGGCCCGGATGTTGCGGCCCTCCCGACCGATGATCCGGCCCTTGATGTCCTCGTTCGGCAGCGGCAGGACGGTGACGGCGCTCTCCATCGTCTGCTCCGTCGCCAGCCGCTGGATCGCCCCGGCGACGATGTCCCGGGCCCGGCGCTCGCCCTCCTCCTTGGCCTCGCGCTCGATCTCCCGGACGGTGACCGCGGCCTCCCGCCGGACCGACTCCTCGGCCTCCCGCAGGAGTTCGGCGCGGGCCTGCTCGGCGGAGAGCCCGGCGGCCCGCTCCAGCGCCGCCACCCGGCGGGCGACCAGCGCCTCGGACTCGCTCCGGGACCGCTCCAACTCGGTCGAGCGCTCCGCCAGTTCGTCCTCGCGGCGGCGCAGCCTGCGCAGTTCCTCGGCCATGTCCTGCTCGCGCCGGGCGAGTTCGGCCCGCTGCCCGGCGCTCTGCTCCTCGGCCCGCCGACGGGCCCGCTCGGCCTCGGCCAGCGCGCTGTGCCGGGCCGCCCGGAGCCGCCTGATCACCAGCCCGGCGGCCACCGCGAACACCAGCAGCAGGAACGCGGCCGATCCGGCGACCGCCACCAGCGAGCCGCCCGGGCCGGTGCCCGCCGAGATCCCCATGTGCCGCCCACTCCCCCGTCGCCGCGCGGGCCGCCGTACGGAGGCGCCCCGGGAACTGATGGCGAGGCTAGGTGGGGGTCATGAAAGGGTCAAGGGTTGACCTGGTTCACTCCAGGACGCCTACAGAACTGCCACTACTCCCGACCCGACAGTTCACTCCGCTCCTCCTCCAGCGCACTGCGCACCACCCGGAACGCCAGTCCCTCGGAGTAGCCGCGCCGGGCCAGCATCCCGACCAGCCGCCGGGTGCGCACCTGTGCGTCCAGCCCCCGGGTGGAGCGCAGCCTGCGCTCCACCAGCGCCCGGGCCGCGTCCGTCTCGTCGTCGTGGTCGACCTGGGCGACGGCCTGCTCGACCAGGTCGGCGGCGACGCCCTTGGTGCGCAGCTCCTGGGTCAGCGCCCGCCGGGACAGGCCCCGGACGGCGTGCCGGGACTCCACCCAGGCCGCGGCGAAGGCCGCGTCGTCGATCAGCCCGACCTCTTCGAGCCGGGTGAGCACCTCGTCGGCGACCTCGTCCGGGATCTCCCGCTTGCGCAGGGCGTCGGCGAGCTGCTTGCGGGTCTTGGCGGCGCCGGTCAGCAGCCGCAGGCAGATGTCCCGCGCGCGGGTCTCCGGATCGACCGACTCCTCGGCCTGCTTCCGGGAGGCACGGCCGGTGCCCTCCTCCCCGGACGGCCCGGCCGCGGAACGGCCCCGACGGGCGCCGCGACGGGAGGCCGAGGCGGCCGCACCCCCGTGACCGGCCGCCTCGCCTCCGCCCCGGCCGCTCTCCGCGGCCGCCGGTGCCGAAGCGGGCCCCGCCGCTTCGAGTTCCTCGGCCTCCAGGGCCGAGCGCCGCCGTCGGCGGCCGGTGGGCAGCTCGGAGGCGGAGACCAGGCCGAGCGCCTCGACCGATGCTTCCGCCGGCTCCGGTCCGGGCGCCGCGCCGCGCACCGCCCGGTCCGGAGCCAGGTCGAACTCCGGCTCGGGGCCGGATGCCCACTGCGTGGTGGAGCGGCGATCACGCCGGGAGGGCCGCCGCCCGGGCCTCTCGGCCGCCGGCTCCGGTTCCTCCGCGACCGCGGCGAACCAGTCCGGCGGGCCGTAGTCGTCGTCCTCCGGGCCCGCCGGGCCGCCGCCCACCGTGTCGTACTGCGTCAACGGATCAGGCCTTGGCCGCCGCCGTCTTCTTCGCCGCGGCCGTCTTGGTGGCGGTCGCGGTGATCGGCTTGGCGGCGCCGTCGGCGGCGGGAGCAGCAGCAGCAGCAGCAGCGTCGGCCCCGCCCTCGGCCGGCTCCTCCACCTTCGGGCCGATGCCGAGCTTGCCCTTGATCTTCCGCTCGATCTCGTCGGCGAGCTGCGGGTTGTCCCGCAGGAAGTTGCGGGCGTTCTCCTTGCCCTGGCCGAGCTGGTCGCCCTCGTAGGTGTACCAGGCGCCCGACTTGCGGATGAAGCCGTGCTCCACGCCCATGTCGATCAGGCCGCCCTCGCGGCTGATGCCCACGCCGTAGAGGATGTCGAACTCGGCCTGCTTGAACGGCGCGGCGACCTTGTTCTTGACCACCTTGACGCGGGTGCGGTTGCCGACCGCCTCGGTGCCGTCCTTCAGGGTCTCGATCCGGCGGATGTCGAGGCGGACCGAGGCGTAGAACTTCAGCGCCCGGCCACCCGTCGTGGTCTCCGGCGAACCGAACATCACGCCGATCTTCTCGCGCAGCTGGTTGATGAAGATCGCGGTGGTGTTCGACTGGTTCAGCGCACCGGCGATCTTGCGCAGCGCCTGGCTCATCAGTCGGGCCTGCAGACCGACGTGCGAGTCGCCCATCTCGCCCTCGATCTCGGCGCGCGGCACGAGCGCCGCGACCGAGTCGATGATCACCAGGTCGATCGCGCCGGAGCGGATCAGCATGTCGGTGATCTCCAGCGCCTGCTCACCGGTGTCCGGCTGGCTGACCAGCAGGGCGTCGGTGTCCACGCCGAGCTTCTTGGCGTACTCCGGGTCGAGCGCGTGCTCCGCGTCGACGAACGCGACCGTGCCGCCGGCCTTCTGGGCGTTGGCGGCCAGGTGCAGGGTCAGGGTGGTCTTGCCGGAGGACTCGGGGCCGTAGATCTCGACCA
Source organism: Kitasatospora sp. NPDC127116 (assembly GCF_042677365.1). Classification (NCBI taxonomy): domain Bacteria; kingdom Bacillati; phylum Actinomycetota; class Actinomycetes; order Kitasatosporales; family Streptomycetaceae; genus Kitasatospora; species Kitasatospora sp. NPDC127116. Next base: position 27,454 of record NZ_JBHXTL010000049.1, on the reverse strand, counting down.
CCCGGCCGCGCGGGATGCCGCCGACCCCGAGGGCGACGTCCAGGGCGGTGGACCCGGTGGAGATCACCTCGACCGGCTCGTTGGCCTTCTCGCCGAGGCGCATCACCGAGCCCTTGCCGAACTGCCGCTCGATCTGGGCGAGAGCGGTCTCCAGGGCCTTCTCGCGGTCCGTACCTGCCATGGCTTTTTCCCTCGGGTTCTGTGCTGTGCGCTTCATCGTCCTCGACGCTAGCGCGTCCCACTGACAAACGGGCTCGATCGGGCTCGGCCTGTGGAAAACTCCTCGCCGGAGAGTACAAAGAACATCTGTTCGATTCAAGCGTCGCACGTCCGGGCCGTGCCGCCCCCGGGACACCCCCCGGGGGCGGCGCCCCGGGTCACTCCCCGCGCCTCGTCCCGTCCCCGCCGACCATCCGGCGCAGCCGCCGGGCCGCCTCCCGGCGCAGCTCCCGCCGCGCCCGCCGCTGCTCGCCCCGGTCGATCCGCGGATCGGTGGCCACCTCGTACCGCCGCACGTACGTCCCCACGAAGCCCTGGAGCGTGGCCGCCGCCGGGATCGCGATCACCGCGCCGACCGCGCCGAGCAGCGCCGCGCCCGCGATCACCGAGCCGAAGGCCACCGCCGGGTGCACGTCCACCGTCCGCGCGGTGATCCGCGGCTGCAGCAGGTAGTTCTCGACCTGCTGGTAGACCACCACGAAGACCAGCACCCAGAGCGCGTCCACCGGCTCCACCGTCAGCGCCACCAGCACCGGCAGCGTCCCGGCCAGGTACGTCCCGAGGGTCGGCACGAACTGCGACATGACGCCGACCCAGACCGCCAGCGCCGCCGCGTACGGCAGGTTCAGCAGTTCGAACATCACCCAGTGCCCGGCGGCCGACACCACCGCGAGCAGCGCCCGGGAGTACAGGTAGCCGCCGGTCTTGGCGAGCGCGATCTCCCAGGCCCGCAGCACCTCGCCCTGCTTGGCGGGCGGCAGCATCGAACAGACCGTCCGGCGCACCCGCGGGCCCTCGGCGGTGAAGTAGAAGGTGAACAGCCCGACCGTGAAGGCCTGGAAGAGCCCGCCGATCACGGTGGACGAGACGCCCCAGACGTTGTCGGCGGCCTGCTGGACGTAGTTCTCGATGGTGCCGGAGTCCTTGAGCAACCGATTCTGCAACTCGCCCAGCGAGAGGTCCTGGTGGAAGGTCCGGTTGATCCAGCCGATCAGATTGTCGACCAAGTGCGGAAGGTCCCCCGCGATCTTCGCCACCTGGTCGACCAGCAGCGTGCCGAGCGCGGCGAGGAAGCCCACCACCGCGGCCCCGACCGCCACGAACACCAGGAAGGTCCCCACCCCCCGGCGCACCCCCCGCGCCGCCATCCGGTCCACGGCCGGCTCCAGCGCCAGCGACAGGAAGAACGACACCAGCAGCATCACGAACAGGTCGATCAGCTGCCGGAACGCCCAGTCGGCGAGCTGGAACACCCCCACCAGCACCAGGAACAGCACCATCGCCCGCGGCAGCCAGCGCGGCATCCCGCCGCCCCAGAGCCCCCCGCCCACCGGAGCGCCCTCGGCGCTCCGGTCCGAATTCTTCTGCTCTGCGCTATTTGTCACCCGAACAGTCTGTCCCATGCCGCCCGGAGGCCGGCACTCAGCGCAGCACGCCGGAGACGCCCTGGGTGTCGCAGACCACGCGCCAGACGTCCTTGGCCTCCCAGCCCGACTCCAGCGCCTGGCGCACCGTCCGCCCGCCCAGCTCGCTCATCACGTGGTCGGTCGCGAACGACTCCGCGTACGACTCCCCGAAGTGCGCGTACATCCGTCGCCAGAAATCCGTCAGCCTCATGCCCCGATTATCCCGGACCGCGCCCGCCAGTCCCCGGCCGTCAGCGCGTACTCGACCTCACCGTGCTCACTGCCCGGGATCGTCTCCGGGTAGTCCTCGCGGAACGTACGGACGTACGACAGCCCGCTCTTCTCCATCACCCGCCGCGAGCCCGCGTTCACCGTCATGGTGTACGCCACCACCCGCTCCACCCCCAGCTCCATGAACCCGCGCCGGACCAGCGCCCGCGCTCCCTCCGTCGCGTACCCGCGCCCCCACGCGGCCCGCCGCAGGCGGTACCCGAGCTCGACCTCCCCGCGCTCCCCCTCCCGCGTCGGCCGGAACTCGAACCACCCCAGGAACGCCCCGCCCGCCCGCTCCTCGGCCGCCCACCAGCCGAGGTCGCCGTACCGCCGGTAGTGCTCCAGGTACTGCGGCAACAACTCCTCCTCGACCCACTCCCGCGGGCTCGGGCGCCCCCCGGTGAGGAAGCGCATCACCGCGGGGTCCCCGTCCAGCTCCACGAGCCGGTCCGCGTCCGCCGCCGTGAAGCGCCGCAGCACCAGCCGCTCGGTCGTCAGGAACACCGCCGCGTCCGATTCACCCATGCCCCGATCCTCACCCCCGTCCCGCCGCCCCGTCACCTGCTTTTCCCCGCCCCCACCACCCGACGGGCGCGCGGGGCGCGGCCCGCGCGCCCGCAACGGAATCCGCGCCCCCGTCACCGGGGCAGCGCCAGCAGCCCCGCACCGAAGTACTGCCGCTCCCCGCAGCCGAACACCCCCGCGGGACACCCCGGTGCCGCCGCCCCCGCCAGCACCCCCGCCAGCCCGTCCGCCCCCAGTTCCGGACGCAGGGCCGCCACCACCGCCACCGCCCCGGTCACGTGCGCGGCCGCCATCGAGGTCCCCGCCAGCGCGGCGTACCGCCCGTCCGGCCAGTCGGAGACGATCGCGCCCTGCGGCCCGCCGTCCGGGTCGCCCCCCGGCGCGGCCAGCGAGACCCGTCCGCGCCCGTAGTTGGAGTAGCCCGCCGGGTGCCCGTCCCGGTTGACCGCGGTGACGGTGACCACCCCGGGAAGCTCGCCGGGCAGCCGCACGCACTCGGTGCCCAGGTGGCGGACGGGCGCCGGCCCCGAGAGCCGGTCGTTGGGGCTCCGGTCGTCGGTCCGCCCGGCGCCGAGGTCCTGCCCGTCGTTGCCCGCCGAGGCGACCACCACCGCCCCCTTCCGCCGGGCGTACCCGACGGCCCGCCCGACGGCCGCGGTCAGTGCGGCCTGGTCCCGGTCCTCGGGGCAGTTGTACTTCCACGGGTCGGCGAAGTAGCTGTTGTTGATCGCCCTGGCCCCGTGGTCGGCGGCCCAGAGCATGCCGCAGACGACGTTCTCGGCGTAGTACTGCCCGAGCGGCCCGAGCAGCCGGACGGCGGCGATCCGTACGCCCGGCGCGACCCCGGTGACGCCGTGGCCGTCCCGGGTGGCGCCCACGATCCCGGCGACGTGCGTGCCGTGGCCGCTCTCGACCACCCCGGGGTCCGGCCGCCAGGCGCCGGTCCGGGCGTCGGGCCGGCCGTCCGCGCAGGAGGCGGAGGCCTTGGGGTCGACGGCGGCACGCAGGTCCGGGTGGGTGTCGTCGACGCCGGAGTCCAGCACGGCGACCAGCACCTTGTGCAGCACGTCGGCGCCCGGCACCGCAGCCCCGGCCGGCGCCGAACCCCCGCCCCGCACCGCGCCTGCGGCCGGCGGCGCGCCACCGGACACCGCCGAGGCATCGCCCGCCCGGACGCCGGCGCCCCCGACCATGGCGAGGTTCCAGGCGCCCGCCTCCCCCGGATCGGGCACCGTCACGGTCCCGGAGTCCGCCCGGTCACCACCGCGCGGAAGGACGTCCCCGCTCCGGCCCGTCCCGGCCGCCGGCCGCGCGCCGGTGCCCGCCGAGAAGTCGCCCGCCCCCGCCACCGCCCGCGGCGGCGCGACCACCGGCGCGGTCCTGGTCGCCCCGACGGCGGCGATCCCGGGCCGGGCCCGCACCCGGTCGGCGAACGGGCCGGTCGCGTACACCAGCGCGGCCCCGATCTGCGGGTACTCCTGGACCACCTGCCCGCCCACGGCCCGGCTCTCCGTTCCGGCCCGGGCCGCGCCGGCGGCGTCCTCGCCCTCGGCCAGCACCAGGTAGCTGAGGTACGCCCGCCCCGATCCGGACACGTACGGGACGGCGCCACCCACCACGAGCGCCGTGAGCAGCATCGCGAGCAGCGCCCGGGCGGGCCCGCCGGCCCGGCGGCGCCGGACGGTCCTGCCCGACGGGTGCACCTGCGCCATCGCACGGTCTCCGCTCGTCGGTCCGGTGGGTCACGACTGGATCAAGCATCCGATTCCTCACCATATGAGCGGATTGTTGTTTCTGCTCCCCGGCTTGCACCCCTCCCCGCACCCCTCCCCCGCACCTCCCGCCCGTCCCCTCCCGAACCGCCCTCCAGGTCCCCCGTCCCGGCCCACCTCCACTTGTCGGTCCCACCCGGCACCATGGGGGCATGGCGCCCCCGCACCCGACCCCGCCCGCCGACGACCCCCTGGCCGGTTTCGCCCCGGCCACCCGGGCCTGGTTCACCGGCGCCTTCTCCGCCCCCACCGCCGCCCAGTCCGAGGCCTGGCGGGCCATCCGGCGGGAGACGGACGTCCTGGTGGTCGCCCCCACCGGCTCCGGCAAGACGCTGGCCGCCTTCCTCTCCGCCCTCGACCGCCTCAGCACCACCCCGCCCCCCGCCGAGCCCAGGCGCCGCTGCCGGGTCCTCTACGTCTCGCCGCTCAAGGCGCTCGCGGTGGACGTCGAACGGAACCTGCGCGCCCCGCTGGCCGGCCTGCGCCAGGCCGCCGTCCGGCTCGGCCTGCCCGAACCGGAGGTCCAGGTCGCCATCCGCTCCGGCGACACCCCGGCCGCCGACCGCCGCCGCTTCGCGACCCACCCGCCGGACATCCTGATCACCACCCCCGAGTCGCTGTTCCTGCTGCTCACCTCCGCCTCCCGGGAGGCCCTGCGCGGCGTGGACACGGTGATCCTGGACGAGGTGCACGCGGTCGCCGGCACCAAGCGCGGCGCGCACCTCGCGCTCAGCCTGGAACGGCTGGACGAGCTGCTGGACCGCCCGGCCCGCCGGATCGGCCTGTCCGCGACGGTCCGCCCGGTCGAGGAGGTGGCCCGCTTCCTGAGCCCCCGGCGCGGCGCCGCCGTGGTCCAGCCCGCCTCCGAGAAGGAGTTCGACCTCTCGGTGGTCGTCCCCGTCCCCGACCTGGACGACCTGCCCGCCGCCCCGGCCACCGGCGGCTCCGCCGGCACCGACCCGCAGCGGCAGGCGTCGATCTGGCCGCACGTCGAGGAGCGGATCGTCGACCTGGTCGAGGCGCACCGCTCGACCATCGTCTTCGCCAACTCCCGCCGGCTGGCCGAGCGGCTGTGCAACCGGCTGAACGAGATCGCCTACGAGCGCGCCACCGGCACCGCCGTCCCCGGGGCGCACGCCCCGGCCGAGCTGATGGGCGGCTCGGGCGCGGCCAAGGGCGCGCCCCCGGTGATCGCCCGGGCCCACCACGGCTCCGTCTCCAAGGAGCAGCGGTCGCTCGTCGAGGAGGAGTTGAAGGCCGGCCGGCTGCCCGCCGTGGTCGCCACCTCCAGCCTGGAGCTGGGCATCGACATGGGCGCCGTCGAGCTGGTCGTCCAGGTCGAGTCCCCGCCCTCGGTCGCCTCCGGCCTGCAGCGGGTCGGCCGGGCCGGCCACCAGGTCGGCGCCGTCTCCACCGGTGTCTTCTTCCCCAAGTACCGGGGGGACCTCGTGCAGTCCGCCGTGGTCACCGAGCGGATGCGGGCCGGCCGGATCGAGTCGCTGCGCATCCCGCGCAACCCGCTGGACGTGCTCGCCCAGCAGCTGGTCGCGATGACGGCCCTGGACGCCTGGCCGGTGGACGAGCTGCTCGCCGTGGTCCGCCGCGCCGCCCCCTTCGCCACCCTCCCGCAGTCCGCGTTCGACGCCGTGCTCGACATGCTGGCCGGCCGCTACCCCTCGGACGCCTTCGCCGAGCTGCGCCCCCGCCTGGTGTGGGACCGGGTGGCCGGCACGGTGACCGGCCGCCCCGGCGCCCAGCGGCTGGCCGTCACCTCCGGCGGCACCATCCCCGACCGCGGCCTGTTCGGCGTCTTCATCGCCGGCACCACCGCGTCCGATTCGAAGGCGGGGAAGAAGGGCGGTGGCGGGCGACGGGTGGGCGAGCTCGACGAGGAGATGGTCTACGAGTCCCGCGTCGGCGACGTGTTCACCCTCGGCACCACCTCCTGGCGGATCGAGGAGATCACCCACGACAAGGTGCTGGTCACCCCGGCTCCCGGCGTCCCCGGCCGGCTCCCGTTCTGGAAGGGCGACACCCTCGGCCGTCCGCTCGAACTCGGCCGCGCCCTCGGCGCCTTCACCCGCGAACTGGGCGCCCTCCGGCCCGAGGCCGCCACCGCGCGCCTCCAGCAGGCCGGCCTGGACGACTGGGCGGCCGCCAACCTGCTGGACTACCTGGCCGAGCAGCGCGCCGCCTGCGGCCACCTCCCGGACGACCGCACCATCGTGGTCGAGCGCTTCCGGGACGAGCTCGGCGACTGGCGGATCGTCATCCACTCCCCCTTCGGCGCCCAGGTGCACGCCCCCTGGGCGCTCGCCCTCGGCGCCCGGCTGCGCGAGAAGCACGGCCTGGACCCGCAGGTCATGCACGCCGACGACGGCATCGTGCTGCGCCTGCCCGACGCCGACCTGCTGGCCGCCGACTTCGACTTCGGCGGCCCCCCGGAGCAGACGGTCCCGGACGAGGCGCCGGTCGGCGCCGACGCCGCCCTGTTCGACCCCGGCGAGATCGAGCAGCTGGTCACCGACCAGGTCGGCGGCTCCGCCCTGTTCGCCTCCCGCTTCCGGGAGTGCGCCGGCCGCGCCCTGCTGCTCCCCCGCCGCAGCCCCGGCCGCCGCACCCCGCTCTGGCAGCAGCGCCAGCGCGCCGCCCAGCTGCTCGAAGTCGCCTCCGAGTACGGCTCGTTCCCGATCGTCCTGGAGGCCGTCCGGGAGTGCCTGCAGGACGTGTTCGACGTCCCCGGCCTGGTCGAGCTGATGGGCGATCTGGAGTCCCGCGCCGTCCGCCTGGTCGAGGTCACCACCCCGGAACCCTCGCCCTTCGCCCGCTCGCTGCTGTTCGGCTACGTCGCCCAGTTCCTCTACGAGGGCGACACCCCGCTCGCCGAGCGCCGTGCCGCCGCCCTCTCGCTCGACTCCCGGCTGCTGTCCGAACTCCTCGGCCAGGCCGAACTGAGCGAACTGCTCGACCCGCAGGTGCTCACCGAGCTGGAGGCCGAGCTCCAGCGCCTCACCCCCGAGCGCCGGATCAAGGACGCCGAGGGTGTCGCCGACGCCCTGCGCCTGCTCGGCCCGCTCACCGAGGCCGAGTTGACGCTCCGCGGCGCCGATCCGCTCTGGGCCCTGGAGCTGGAGGCGGCCCGCCGGGTGATCCAGGTCCGGATCGCCGGCGAGCAGCGCTGGACGGCGATCGAGGACGCCGGACGGCTGCGCGACGCGCTGGGCACGCCGCTGCCGGTGGGTGTCCCGGAGGCCTTCACCGAACCGGTCAAGGATCCGCTGGGCGATCTGATCGCCCGCCACGCCCGCACCCACGGCCCGTTCACCGCCGCGGAGGCCGCCGCCCGCTACGGCCTGGGCGGCGCCGTGGTCGCCGGCACCCTGCACCGCCTGACCGCCGCCGGCCGGCTGGTCCAGGGCCGCTTCAGGCCCTCCGAGAGCCACACCGCCCCCGAGTGGTGCGACGCCGAGGTGCTGCGCCGGTTGCGCCGCCGCTCGCTGGCGGCCCTGCGCCAGGAGGTCGAGCCGGTCCCGCCGCGCGCCCTGGCCGCCTTCCTGCCGCAGTGGCAGCACCTGTCCGGCCACCGGCTGCGCGGCCCGGACGGCCTGCTGCGGGTGGTCGAGCAGCTCCAGGGCACCGCCCTGCCCGCCTCCGCGCTGGAGAAGCTGATCCTCCCGGCCCGGCTCACCGACTACTCCCCCGGTCTGCTGGACGAGCTGATGGCGGCCGGCGAGGTCGGCTGGTGCGGGGCCGGCGCGCTGCCCGGCAAGGACGGCTGGCTCAGCCTGCACCTCGCCGAGAACGCCCACCTGCTGCGCCCCGAGCCCGTTCCGCCCGCGCTCACCCCGGTGCACAGCGCCCTGATGTCCGCGCTGGCCGGCGGCTACGGCCTGTTCTTCCGCCAGCTCGTCCAGCAGCTGCCGGAGGAGACCGCCGAGGCGGAGATCGTCGAGGCGCTCTGGGACCTGGTCTGGGCCGGTCACGTCACCAACGACACCCTCGCCCCGCTGCGCGCCCTGCTCGGCTCCGGCCGGACGGCGGGCGCCACCGCCCACCGCGCGCCGAGGTCCACCCCGCGCGGCCGCTACGGCGGCGCCGGCCGCGCCTTCGGCCGGGTCGGCGGCGCCCTGCGCAGCGGCCCGCCGACGGTGGCCGGCCGGTGGTCGCTGCTGCCCGCCTTCGCCGCCGACCCGACGGTCCGGGCCACCGCCCGGGCGCAGAGCCTGCTGGACCGGCACGGCCTGCTCACCCGGGGCACGGTGGCGGCCGAACGGGTGCCCGGCGGCTTCGCCGGCGTCTACCGGGTGCTCGCCGCGATGGAGGAGCGCGGCCGGGCCCGCCGGGGCTACTTCGTCGAGGGCCTGGGCGGCGCCCAGTTCGCCATGGAGGGCGCGGCGGACCGGCTGCGCTCGGTGAACGGCCGGCTGGAGCGGGCCCGGGCCGCCGAGTGGCCGGCCGCCCCGCTGGGTGAGCCGCCGCAGACGCTGGTGCTGGCGGCAGCGGACCCGGCCAACGCGTACGGCGCCGCCCTGCCCTGGCCCGAGCCGCCCACCGCCCCCGGCGGCAAGGAGTCCACCGCCCACCGCCCGGGGCGCAAGGCGGGCGCCCTGGTGGTCCTGGTGGACGGCGAGCCGGCGCTGTACGTCGAGCGCGGCGGCAAGTCCCTGCTGGCCTGGCCGCAGGACGGAGCCACCCTGGCGCTGGCGGCCGGGGCGCTCGCGGCCGCCGTCCGGGAGGGCGCGCTCGGCAGCGTGACGGTCGAGCGGGCCAACGGCGAGCCCGCCCTCGGCTCGGATCTCGGCCGCGCCCTGGAGGAGGCCGGCTTCCACGCCACCCCGCGCGGCCTGCGCCTGCGCCCCTGACCGCGCGGTTCCGGCCCCGCCGCGGGGACCGTGGGGGAACGCCGAAAGGCCGGAGGCCGCGGGGTCGGACCCCGCGGCCTCCGGCCCCGTCGAATCACCCGGTCGGCGGCAGCTGTACCTCCACCGGCTCCACCGGTGCCACCGGCTCCGCCCGCGGACGCCGGGCCGGTCCGGTCGCGTTCCAGTCGGCGTGGACCGGGATGAGACCGAGTCCCCAGCCGCCGGCCGCGAGCAGCCCCAGCACCGCACCGTCGGTCAGCTGCCCCCGGACCACCAGGAGCCACCAGGCGAGCCCGGCCGCCGAGAGCGCCAGCAGCCGGCGCACCGGACGCCGTACCCGGGTGGACAGCCGCGCCCGGGCCCGTATTCGGGCCATCGGGCGCGTCTGCGCGTCTGTTCGCACGACCGCCCTCCCTTCGCTCGCCCCGGGCAGGGGCGCCCGGGAGTCGAGGCCGGGATCAGGCGGCGACCACGTCCATCGCGGCGGCCTTGGGCGACAGGGTCGCCCGGTCGGCGCCGGGGGCGGGCAGCGGAACCGGTTCGAGTACCGGCCTCAGCAGATCACCTTCGGAGAGGGTGGCCATCGCCGCAAGTTCGGCGAGCGACAGTTCGTCGCTGACCTCGCGCATGACCTCGGACATCCGGACATCGAGTGCGTCGCAGATGGCGGAGAGCAGCTCCGAGGACGCCTCCTTCTGTCCCCGCTCGACCTCGGAGAGGTATCCGAGCGAAACCCTGGCGGCCGCCGACACCTCGCGGAGTGTGCGGCCCTGGCGCTGGCGCTGCCGACGCAGTACATCGCCCAGTAGGCGACGAAGCAGGATCATCGGTGCCTCCCTCCTCGGACTGCGGATCGAGATGTCACGACCCCACCGTACCGCCTTGCCCGCTTCGCGTGCGGGGACCCTGGTCGTGTTCACTCTGGGCTGCAAGGCCGTCCCCCTCCTCGTTCCGGTGTCGTACCGGGGTTCGCGGGCCCCTCGTGGTACCCGTCGCGACCCGCCCCGCCACCGTCACGCAACTCGTTCGCCACCTGGTTTCTGCCCAACCAGGGTGTTGGATGTAACACGATCCTCCAGCTGTCCCATACCCGCGCACCGGATCGCCGGATCCCGGTTCGGTGGAGATCCCCGCCCGGCGGGGCTCCTACCGTGCGAACCGACCGACCAGCAGCTCCAGCGCCGCGGTCACCGCCCCGTGACGGATTGTGGCACGACCCCCCGACAGCAGGGGAGAACTGACCAGAGTTCCCCCCGGGCCGGCGACCGCCAGGTGCACCGTGCCCACCGGCCGCCCGTCCTGCGGGTCGGGCCCGGCCACCCCGGTCGTCGCGAGCCCGTACGTGGCCCCCAGCAATCCGCGCACGCCCTCGGCCATCTGCCGGGCCACCACCGGATGGACCGGCCCGTACACGTCCAGCAGGCCCTCGTCGACCCCGAGCACCGAGGCCTTCAGTTCGGTCGCGTACGCGGTGACCGAGCCCCGGAAGGTCGCGGACGCCCCGGGGACGTCCACCAGCGCGGCGGCCAGCAGACCCCCGGTCAGCGATTCGGCGACCGCGAGCGTGCCGCCCTCGGCCCGCAGCGCGGCGTGCGCCCGCTCGGCCAGCTCGTAGTCCCGCTCCGCCGCGTCCCGCTGCGCCACGTCCCGCTCCGCCACCCGGTCTCCCCCGTCGCTCAGCGGCCGGCCCGGGCCGCGGCCTGTCCCTCGCGGCGCAGTCGCACCGCCTGTCCGATGTAGTCCAGCGCGGTGCCGACGGTCAGCACTACCGCCAGGCCCATCAGCACGGCCCGCCCGGTGGCCAGCCAGCCGGTCAGCGGCAGCACGTACATGCCGACCGCGGTGCCCTGGGTGAGCGTCTTGAGCTTGCCGCCGCGGCTGGCCGGGATGACGCCGTAGCGGATCACCCAGAAGCGCATCAGCGTGATGCCGAGCTCGCGGGCCAGGATCACCACGGTGACCCACCAGGGCAGGTCGCCGAGCACCGAGAGGCCGATCAGCGCCGAGCCCATGATCGCCTTGTCGGCGATCGGGTCGGCGATCTTGCCGAAGTCGGTGACCAGGCCCTTGCGCCGGGCGAGCTCGCCGTCGAACAGGTCGGTGATCATCGCGATCGCGAACGCCGCCCAGGCGACCGCGCGCCACTTGGGGTTGTGCCCGTCGTCGGCGAACAGCAGGGCCACGAAGACCGGCACCAGCAGCACCCGGACCATCGTGAGCACGTTGGCGATGTTCCAGACCCCCGGGGCGGACGCCGCCGCGGCCACCGGTCTGCCCGGGTGGGCCGCGGCCGGGGCGACGGGCCCCTTGGTCATTCCCCGACTCCCGAGACCGTGGCCCCCGCGACCTCGGCGCCCGGGGTCCTGGGCGGTCGCACCTGCTCCAGCGCCTCGGCGATCAGGTCGACGCCCTCGCTGGCGACCACCTTGGCCCGCCAGAACTGGCCGATCCCGGGCGCCTCGACGCCGGTGAGGGTGGTCAGGCCGTCGGTCTCCGGGGCCTGGTGGGCGGAGCGGCCCTCGACCACGCCGTCCTCGATCGACTCGATCAGCACCTCGACCTCGGTGCCGATCCGCTGCTCGGCCCGCTGGGCGGTCATCTCCTCGGCCAGCCGGCTCAGCCGGTCCAGGCGGTCGGCGATCACGTCCTCGGCGAGCTTGCCGTCGTAGGTCGCGGCCTCGGTGCCGTCCTCGTCCGAGTAGCCGAAGACGCCGATCGCGTCCAGCCCGGCGTGGGTGACGAAGCGCTCCAGCTCGGCGAAGTCCTCCTCGGTCTCACCGGGGAAGCCGACGATGAAGTTGGACCGGGCGCCGGCCTGCGGGGCCTTGCCGCGGATGGTCCCCAGCAGTTCCAGGAACTGGTCGGTGGAGCCGAAGCGGCGCATCCGGCGCAGCACGGCGGGTGCCGAGTGCTGGAAGGACAGGTCGAAGTAGGGCACCACGTCGGCGGTCCCGGTCATCGAGTCGATCAGGCCCGGGCGCATCTCGGCCGGCTGGAGGTAGGAGACCCGGACCCGCTCGACGCCCTCGATCGCGGCGATCTCGCCGAGCAGCGTCTCCAGCAGCCGGATGTCGCCGAGGTCCTTGCCGTACGAGGTGTTGTTCTCGCTCACCAGGACGATCTCGCGCACGCCCTGCCCGGCCAGCCACTGGGCCTCGTTCAGCACGTCGGAGGGGCGCCGGGAGATGAAGGAGCCGCGGAAGGCCGGGATGGCGCAGAAGGAGCAGCGGCGGTCGCAGCCGGAGGCGAGCTTGACCGAGGCCACCGGGTTGTCGTCCAGCCGCTTGCGCAGGGTGCGCGGGCCGGAGGCGGGGGCGACGCCGTCCGGCAGGTCGGTGATCGGCTCGGCGGGGGCCTCGGCGCCGTGGCCGGGCAGCGCGACGGCCTCGGCGGCGGACTGCCGCTCGGCCGGGCTGATCGGCAGCAGCTTGCGGCGGTCGCGGGGCAGGTGCGGGGCGTGGTGGCCGCCGGAGAGGATCGTCTGCAGGCGGTCGGAGATGTTGGTGTAGTCGTCGAAGCCGAGCACGCCGTCGGCCTCGGGCAGCGCGTCGGCGAGCTCCTTGCCGTACCGCTCGGCCATGCAGCCGACCGCGACGACGGCCTGGGTGCGGCCGTGCCCCTTGAGGTCGTTGGCCTCCAGCAGGGCGTCCACGGAGTCCTTCTTGGCGGCCTCGACGAAGCCGCAGGTGTTGACCACGGCGACGTCCGCTTCGGCGGCGTCGTCGACGAGCAACCAGCCGTCGGCTTCCAGTCGCCCGGCGAGTTCCTCGGAGTCCACCTCGTTGCGGGCGCATCCGAGCGTGACAAGGGCGACAGTACGGCGTTCAGGCATAGGCCCAAGATTAACGCGCGGGCTCCGGTGCCGTTGGCCCCGGAGTCCGCGCGCCTCGGATCAGCTGATCATCAGCGGGCCGTCCGGCCCCTGTGGTCAGCCAGCCTGCGGGTCTCCGGGGGTGTACGTGACGTGCACCACCTGGCCGTCCTTGCCGAGGAGGCCGAGGTCCTTCCCGTTGACGTACGCGTGCACGGCCCCGCCGTTGCCGAGCACCAGCTTGATCTGCCGGGGGTCGGTGAAGGTCTGGTCCTGGCCGTTGCTGATGTTGTTCTGGAACAGCGACTTTCCGCTGCCGTCCATCGCCGAGACCCAGCTGGTGCCCTCGGCGACCAGCTTCACGGTGACCTTGTCGGCCGGGACGGCGGCGATCGCGGCGGCGCTGGGCACGGGAGCCGGCGGCTGGACGGCGGGCGTGGCGGCGGGGGCCACCGAGCCGGTCCCCGAGCCGCTGGGCAGCGGCGCGCTGGCCGAGCCGGTGGTGCCGCGCCCGCCCGTGCCGCTGACCAGGTTGAAGCCGATCAGCGCGACCACGGCGACGATCGCGGCGACCATGGCGGCCGCCCAGTTCGGCCGGCCGCGGCGGGGCACCTTGATCGGGCCGCTGTCGATCAGCTGGGTCGCCGGGCGCCTGGCGGCGGGCGGGCCGCCGTGCGCGGCGTCGTACCGGGCGACCAGCGCCTCACCGTCCAGACCGACCACCCGGGCGATCAGGCGGATGTGCCCGCGGGCGTAGAAGTCTCCGCCGCAGCGGGCGAAGTCGTCCGCCTCGACGGCATGGACGATCGGCACCCGGACCCGGGTGGCGGTACTCACCTGGTCCACCGTGAGCCCCGCGTCGATCCGGGCGGTGGACAGCACCCGGCCGATGCTCGGGGCATCGGCCGCCTGCACCACGTCGTCGGCCGGTTCGAGGGGCGGCATGGTGTTCTCGCGGTCGGAGGACTTGCCGATGGTCACGGGGCACGCCTTTCGAGCGGATGGCCACCTGCTGGGGAACAGTCTAGGGGCGTGGGCGGATCGTTTCTCAAGCGGAACGGGCCGAATGCGCACTCCCGGTCCGACCGGGGTCCGGCACCGCGCCGACGGGCCGTCAGCGCGGCCGCGCGGGGAACCCGGGGTCCGCTTTCCGCGGTGTGACGCGGTGTACGCACGTTCGGTTCCCCACGTGGCGCCTACCCCCCTCCGAACGAGTGACACCTCGCCCAGGACACGGGCCGGGCCCCGACCGGGCCCGTCCGTCAGCCCCGAAGGGTGATCAGCACCCCGTCCAGCTCGTCCGGCTTCACCAGCACGTCGCGGGCCTTGGAGCCCTCGCTCGGACCGACGATCCCGCGCGACTCCATCAGGTCCATCAGCCGGCCCGCCTTCGCGAAGCCGACCCGGAGCTTGCGCTGGAGCATCGAGGTCGAGCCGAACTGGGTGGAGACCACCAGCTCGGCCGCCTGGATCAGCAGGTCCAGGTCGTCGCCGATCTCCTCGTCGATCTCCTTCTTCGGCCCGCCCCCGACCGTCACGTCGTCCCGGTAGACGGCGGTCAGCTGGTCCTTGCAGTGCTGCACCACCCTGGCGATCTCCGCCTCGGTGACGAACGCGCCCTGCATGCGGATCGGCTTGCTGGCGCCCATCGGCAGGAAGAGCGCGTCGCCCTTGCCGATCAGCTTCTCCGCGCCGGGCTGGTCCAGGATGACCCGGGAGTCGGCCATCGCGGAGGTCGCGAAGGCCAGCCGGGACGGCACGTTGGCCTTGATCAGGCCGGTGACCACGTCCACCGAGGGCCGTTGGGTGGCGAGCACCAGGTGGATGCCGGCCGCGCGGGCCAGCTGGGTGATCCGGACCACCGAGTCCTCGACGTCGCGCGGCGCGACCATCATCAGGTCGGCCAGCTCGTCGACGATCACCAGCAGGTACGGGTACGGCGTCAGCTCGCGCTCGCTGCCGAGCGGCGGGGTGACCTTGCCGGCCCGCACCGCCGCGTTGAAGTCGTCCACGTGCCGGAAGCCGAACGCCGCGAGGTCGTCGTAGCGCATGTCCATCTCGCGCACCACCCACTGGAGGGCCTCGGCGGCCTTCTTGGGGTTGGTGATGATCGGCGTGATCAGGTGCGGGATGCCCTCGTACGCGGTCAGCTCTACCCGCTTGGGGTCGACCAGCACCATCCGCACCTCGTCCGGGGTGGCCCGGGCGAGGATCGAGGTGATCAGGCAGTTGATGCAGGAGGACTTGCCCGCGCCGGTCGCGCCGGCCACCAGGATGTGCGGCATCTTGGCGAGGTTGGCCATCACGGTGTGGCCCTCGACGTCCTTGCCCATGCCGACGACCATCGGGTGGGTGTCCTCGGCGGCCGTGCGCGAGCGCAGCAGGTCGCCGAGGTTGACCATCTCGCGGTCCCGGTTGGGGATCTCGATCCCGACCGCGGACTTTCCGGGGATCGGGCTGATGATCCGCACGTCCGGGCTGGCCACCGCGTACGCGATGTTCTTGGCGAGCGCGGTGATCCGCTCCACCTTGACGGCCGGGCCGAGCTCGACCTCGTAGCGGGTGACCGTCGGCCCCCGGGTGAAGCCGGTGACCTTGGCGTCCACCTTGAACTCGGCGAAGGTGCCGGTGAGCTGGGCGACCACCTCGTCGTTGAGGGCGCTGCGGGCCTTGGCCGGGCCGCCGCGCTCCAGCAGGTCGAGCGAGGGCAGGGCGTAGGTGACGCCCTCGCCGAACTGCAGCTGCTCCATCCGCACCGGCGCCGCGCCGTGCTCCTCGGGCGCGCCCGGGCCGCCGCTGCGGGCGGCGGGGACGGCGGCCTCCTCCGGCGGGGCGGTGCGGTCCTGCACCTGGTGCATCATGTCCGCCACCGCGGAGGAGGCGGGCACGCCGTAGACCAGGGCGCCGTCCAGGTCCGCGGCCGCGCCGGCGGCGAGGTCGCGGGTGGCGTACGGGTCCAGCGGCTCCTTGTCCAGGGAGATCCGCTCGACGTCCTCCGGCTCCTCGGCGGGCTTGCGCCGGCGGCGGCGCCGGCGGGCGGCCACCTCGTCCGAGGGGTCGTCACCGCCGGTGTCCACGGTGAACGGCAGCGCGTCGGGGTCGGCGTCCTCCGGCGGGTCGGTGGACAGCTCGCGCTCCGGCGCGCGCCCCCACCGCTCGTCCTCCGGCCCGGGCTCGACCACGCCCAGCCGTATGCCGATCCCCCGCACCCGCTCGCCGATCCGGTTGATCGGGGTGGCGGTGACCACCAGCAGGCCGAAGAAGGCCAGCAGCAGGAGCAGCGGCACGGCGAGCGCCGGCCCGGCGGCGGCCATCATCGGGGTGGACGCGGCCCAGCCGATGATTCCGCCGGCCGCCCTTATCCGGGAGGCGCCGCTGCCCATCATGGGCGCGCCGCAGCCGATGTGGACCAGGCCGAGGACGCCGACCAGCAGCGCGCTCAGCCCGATCATGATCCGTCCGTTGGCCTCCGGCAGCTCCGGGTGGCGCCAGAGCCTGATCGCCATCGCGGCCAGCAGGAACGGCACCAGCACGTCGAGCCGGCCGAACAGCCCGGACACCACGGCGGTGGCCCCCTCCCCCAGCCAGCCCTGCGGGCTGAACCAGGTGCCGGCCGCGGTCACCAGCGCGAGCGCGAACAGCAGCAGTCCCACGCCGTCCTTGCGGTGGTCCGGATGCAGGTTCTTGGCGCCGTCGCCGAAGCCCCGGAAGATCGCCGCGATCGGGCTGGCCAGGGCGTTGAGCGCGCCCATCAGCACCGATCTGGACGGCTTCGGCGGCGCGGGTGCGGCCGGCTTGGCCGCCGCCTTCTTCGCGGGAGCCGCCTTCCCGGCCGCCGCCTTCTTCGCGGGCGGCTTGCCCGGGGCCTTCGCCGCGGCCTTCCCGGACGCTCCCGGACTCGACTTGCGTGCTGCGTTCCCGGGCGTGCGAGTGGCCATGGGTCAGCAGCCTACCGGGGCCGACGACCACTGCACATGTGCCCGAGTCCGGGCGCCGGGACGTGTCGCAGACACACCGTCACCCTGACCGGGATTCACCCGGTCGCCGCACCGGACCACCCGGACGGGTGAACCCCGGCAGGGGATCAGGAACTGCCCGGACGCATCGCGTCCAGGGCCCGGCGCAGCCCGGCGAGCTTGCGCTCCAGGTGTGCCGCGGTGGCGGCCACCCCGGCGTCCTCGCCCCCGTCCAGCTGCTTGCCGAGCGCCTCCGCCTGCTCCTCGACCGCCGCCAGCCGCGCGGACAGCTCACCCAGCAGCGCCCCGCCGAGGGCCCGCTCGTCGCCGCCCTCCTCCAGCTGCAGGCGCAGCAGCGCGGCCTGCTCCTTCAGCTGGCAGTTCTTCGCGTACAGGTCGACGAAGACGGAGACCTTGGCGCGCAGCACCCACGGGTCGAAGGGCTTGGAGATGTAGTCCACCGCGCCGGCCGCGTAGCCGCGGAAGGTGTGGTGCGGGCCGTGGTTGATCGCGGTCAGGAAGATGATCGGGATGTCCCGGGTGCGCTCGCGGCGCTTGATGTGGGCGGCGGTCTCGAAGCCGTCCATCCCCGGCATCTGGACGTCCAGCAGGATCACCGCGAAGTCGTCGGTGAGCAGCGCCTTCAGTGCCTCCTCACCCGAGGCCGCACGGACCAGTGTCTGGTCCAGGGCCGAGAGGATCGCCTCCAGCGCCAGCAGGTTCTCCGGTCGGTCGTCGACCAGGAGGATCTTGGCCTTCTGCATCAGGGCTCGCCCTCCTGTCGCCTGCCTGCCGCCCGGTGCAGGCACCCGCGTACTGCCCACCGCTACCCCGGTCATGCTAGCCGCACCCCCTCGCCCGGCACATCGCCCCGTCGTGACCCGATCCGGGGCGGCGCGCAGCCAGTGCTCCGGCGCACGCTCAGCAGCGTGTCGCCATCCGGTCACTGTTCGCAACGATCGGTGACCCTACCCGGTTCCCGGGCCCGACCGCCAGCAAACCGGCCGACCGGCCGACGTGAACCCCGGGGCCCGGTCGGGGCTTCACGCCTCCCCCCGCGATCACGCGCGGTCCGCGTTCAGCCACTCGCGCATGACCGACAGCAGGTGGTCGGTCTCCACCGGCTTGGTGATGTGGTCGGTGGCACCCGCCTGCAGCGACTTCTCCCGGTCGCCCTTCATCGCCTTGGCGGTCAGCGCGATGATCGGCAGGCCCGCGAACTGGGGCATCCGGCGGATCGCCTCGGTGGTCGCGTAGCCGTCCATCTCCGGCATCATGATGTCCATCAGGACCAGCGCCACGTTCTCGTGCTGCTCCAGCATCTCGATGCCCTCGCGGCCGTTCTCGGCGTACAGGACGGTCAGGCCGTGCTGCTCCAGCACGCTGGTGAGCGCGAACACGTTGCGGACGTCGTCGTCCACGATCAGCACCTGCTGGCCGTCGAAGCGCCGGTCGCCGTTGACCGGGCGGGGCTGGAGGGGCTCCACCGTCCGCGGTCCGGCGGCGCTCTCCAGGGCGGCGCTGCGCCGGCGCTCCACCGCGCCGCGGCGGCGCTCCTCGGCCAGCTCGCGGACCTCCTGGGCCCAGTGGTCGGCCGGGTTCTCGCCGACCGGCACCGGCAGGCCCACCGGGGTCACCCCGACCGAGGCGCGCGGCGTCAGGCCGGCCGGCACGGTCGAGCGGGGGTCGCCGACGGCCTCCGGGGCCTCGGTGCGCAGCGGCAGGTAGAGCGTGAAGGTCGAGCCCTTGCCCAGTTCGCTCTCGGCGTGGATCTCGCCGCCGAGCAGCCGGGCGATCTCGCGGCTGATGGACAGGCCGAGGCCGGTGCCGCCGTACTTGCGGCTGGTGGTGCCGTCGGCCTGCTTGAACGCCTCGAAGATCTCGCGCAGCTTGTTCCCGGGGATTCCGATGCCGGTGTCGGAGACCGCGAAGGCGATCAGCTCGTCGTCCGGGCCCTGGATCGAGCCGGACTCCAGCAGCCGCTCGCGCACGTCCTGCGGGACCTCCCGGCCGGCCGGGCGGATCGAGAAGTCGACGGCTCCGGCGTCGGTGAACTTCACCGCGTTGGAGATCAGGTTGCGCAGCACCTGCTGGAGCCGCTGCTCGTCGGTGTGCAGGGTGACCGGCAGGGCGGGCGAGACCCGGACGGCGAAGTCCAGGTTCTTGTCCAGCGCGACCGGCTGGAAGGTGGCCTCGACGTAGTCGACCAGCTGGACCAGCGCGATCCGGGCCGGGCGGACGTCCATCTTGCCGGCCTCGACCTTGGACAGGTCGAGGATGTCGTTGATCAGCTGGAGCAGGTCGGAGCCGGCGCCGTGGATGGTGTCGGCGAACTCGACCTGCTTCGGCGAGAGGTTGCCCTCGTTGTTGTCGGAGAGCAGCTTGGCCAGGATCAGCAGCGAGTTGAGCGGGGTGCGCAGCTCGTGCGACATGTTGGCGAGGAACTCGCTCTTGTACCGGGAGGCCAGGGCGAGCTGCTCGGCGCGCTCCTCCAGGACCTGCCGGGCCTCTTCGATCTCGCCGTTCTTGATCTCGATGTCGCGGTTCTGCTGGGCGAGTTGCTCGGCCTTCTCCTGCAACTCCTCGTTGGTGCGCTCCAGTTCCTCCTGGCGGGCCTCCAACTCGGCGGACCGCATCGAGAGTTCGGCGGTGAGGCGCTGGGACTCCAGCAGCAGGCCCTCGGTCTTGGTGTTGACGCTGATGGTGTTGACCGTGACGCCGATGAGGTCCGCGATCTGGTTCAGGAAGTCCAGCGCGACGGTGGTGAAGGAGCTGAAGGTGGCCAGTTCGATCACGCCCAGCAGCCGGCCCTCGAACAGCACCGGCAGCACCACGATGTGGGCCGGGGAGGCCTCGCCGAGCCCGGAGGCGATCTTCAGGTACCCGGGCGGCGCCTCCTTGAGGATGATCGCCCGCTTCTCCACCGCGGCCTGGCCGATCAGCGACTCGCCGGGGCGGAAGGTGGTCGGCATCGCCCGCCGCTGGTAGCCGTAGCTGCCGATCAGGCGCAGCACGGTGTCGTTCTCGTCGTCGTCCTCGGTGATCAGCTCGGCGGTGCGGCCGGCCGGCTGGGCGAGGAAGAAGGCTCCGTGCTGGGCGGAGACCACCGGGGTCAGCTCGGTCATGATCAGCGAGGCGACCGCCTCCAGGTCCCGGCGGCCCTGGAGCAGGCCGGAGATCCGGGCCAGGTTGGTCTTGAGCCAGTCCTGCTCCTGGTTGGTGCGGGTGGTCTCGCGCAGGTTGGCGATCATCTGGTTGATGTTGTCCTTGAGCTCGTCGAGCTCGCCCGCGGCGTCCACGTCGATCCGCAGGCTCAGGTCGCCCCTGGTGACCGCGGTGGCGACCTGGGCGATCGCGCGCACCTGCCGGGTCAGGTTGTTGGCCAGCTCGTTCACCGACTCGGTGAGGTCCTGCCAGGTGCCGTCCACGCCGGGCACCCGGGCCTGGCCGCCGAGCCGCCCGTCGGTGCCCACCTCGCGGGCCACCCGGGTCACCTCGTCGGCGAAGGCCGACAGCTGGTCGACCATGGTGTTGATGTTGGTCTTGAGCTGGAGGATCTCGCCGCGCGCGTCGACGTCGATCTTCTGCGAGAGGTCGCCGCGGGCCACCGCGGTGATCACCAGCGCGATGTTCCGCACCTGGCCGGTGAGGTTGTTGGCCATCTGGTTGACGTTGTCGGTCAGGTCCTTCCAGATGCCGGCCACGCCCGGCACGCTGGCCTGGCCGCCCAGGGTGCCGTCGGTACCGACCTCGCGGGCCACCCGGGTGACCTCCACCGCGAAGGAGGACAGCTGGTCGACCATGGTGTTGAGGGTCGCGGCGAGCGCCGCCACCTCGCCCTGGGCGTCGATGGCGATCTTCTTGGAGAGGTCGCCGCGGGCCACCGCACCGGCGACCTCGGCGATGTTGCGCACCTGTCCGGTCAGGTTCGACGCCATGAAGTTGACGTTGTCGGTCAGGTCCTTCCAGATGCCCGACACCCCTCGCACCCGGGCCTGACCGCCCAGGATGCCCTCGGTGCCCACCTCGCGGGCCACCCGGGTCACCTCGTCGGCGAACGCCGACAGCTGGTCCACCATCGTGTTGACGGTCGTCACCAGCTCCAGGATCTCGCCCCGGGCGTCGACGGTGATCTTCTTGGAGACGTCGCCGCGCGCGACCGCGGTGGTCACCTCGGCGATGTTCCGGACCTGGCTGGTCAGGTTGTTGGCCATCAGGTTGACGGAGTTGGTCAGGTCCTTCCAGATCCCGGCCACGCCGGGCACGCTGGCCTGGCCGCCGAGGATGCCCTCGGTGCCCACGTCCCGGGCGACCCGGGTCACCTCGTCCGCGAAGGCGCCCAGCTGGTCCACCATCGTGTTGATGGTGTTCTTCAGCTCCAGGATCTCCCCGCGCGCGTCCACCTGGATCTTCTGCGACAGGTCGCCCTTGGCGACCGCGGTCGTCACCTGGGCGATGTTGCGCACCTGATCGGTGAGGTTGTTCGCCATGAAGTTGACGTTGTCGGTCAGGTCCCGCCAGACCCCGGCCGCCCAGGGCACCTGCGCCTGACCGCCGAGCCGTCCCTCGGTGCCCACCTGACGGGCCACCCGGGTCACCTGCTCGGCGAAGCCGGAGAGCTGGTCGACCATCGTGTTGATGGTGTTCTTCAGCTCCAGCATCTCGCCGCGCGCGTCCACCTCGATCTTCTGCGACAGGTCGCCCTTGGCGACCGCGGTCGTCACCTGGGCGATGTTGCGCACCTGGCCGGTCAGGTTGTTCGCCATGAAGTTCACCGAGTCGGTCAGGTCCCGCCAGACCCCGGCCACGCCCGGCACCTGGGCCTGCCCGCCGAGCCGGCCCTCCGTCCCCACGTCCCGGGCCACCGTGGTGACCTGGGCGGCGAACCCGTTCAGCTGGTCGACCATCGTGTTGACGGTGTTCTTCAGCTCCAGCATCTCGCCGGCCACCTCGACGGTGACCTTGCGGGACAGATCGCCCTTGGCCACCGCCGTGGTCACCTGGGCGATGTTGCGCACCTGGGCGGTCAGCCGGCCCGCCATGGTGTTGACCGAGTCCGCCAGGTCCTTCCAACTGCCGGACACGCTGCGGACCTTGGCCTGGCCGCCGAGCTTGCCCTCGGTACCGACCTCGCGGGCCACCCGGGTCACCTCGTCGGTGAACTCGGAGAGCTGGTCCACCAGCCCGTTGACGGTCCGCCCGATCTTCAGGTACTCGCCGCGCAGCGGGTGGCTCACCCCGTTGCTGTGCAGCGAGCGCAGCTCCATCTTCTGGTCCAGGTCGCCCTCGGCGATCGAGGTGAGCACCCGGCCCACCTCGGCCATCGGGCGGGCCAGGTCGTCGATCAGCGCGTTGCAGTTGTCGACCGCCGCCATCCAGGCGCCCTCGCCCGCGCCGGTCTCCAGCCGCTCGTTCAGCCGGCCCTCGCGGCCCACCGCGCGCCGGACCCTCGCCAGTTCACCGGTCAGGTGCTGGTTGCGCTCGGCGACCTCGTTGAACACCGCGGCGATCTCGGCCAGCGGCCCGTCCCCCGGGACGGTCAGCCGGCGGCGGAAGTTGCCGTCCCTCATCGCGGTCAGCGCCGACAGCAGCTTGCGCAGCTCGGCGGGCTCCGCGCCACGATTGTGGCCCGGCGCCCGTCGGCCGGCCGCGTTCCGCGGCACGGCCCCGGGGCGTCCACCGCGCGCAGTGGGCGGCGTCGTTCCGGTTGCGTCCTTGGTGGCCGAACTCAACGGGCCCCTCCCACATCGTGAACTGTCCGGTGACCGACCGTGCCGGTGCGGCACGCACCCGGGCACCGGCCCGGCTGGGCTGCGTGCCGACGGTCCGCGACGCGCCGGCACCCACACGACCGTACTGCTCGCACCGGCCGTCGCGGACCCCCCAGTCTGGCAGCACCGGCACCGGGTGCACGGCCGGTTGCGCTCGGTTCGTACCGCACCGTCCGAAACAGGTGGGCAGAATCACCCTCAGGTGCCTGTTTCGACTCCCCGTCCCCACGGGGAACCAAGCGGAAAGTAGGGTGGAGCGCTGCACCGGGCCACGACCCGACCCAGCGCCGCCGCTCACCCCGACGGCGCGCACGGGGATTCGGCGCCGCACCCCGGACAGCCAGGGCAAGAGCAGCAGAGGAGAAGTGGCAACGTGGTCACCGCGCGCGCAGCCGCCACCTTCGATCCCGACGGCCGGTCCGCGGCCGCCGCACGGGGGTTCGTCCGGGACGCGCTGCTCGGCTGGGGCCTGCCCGAGGTCGTCGACGACGCGGTCGTGCTGGTCAGCGAGCTCGTCACCAACGCCGTCGTGCACGCCGGCACCGCCGCGGAGGTCTGCTGCCTGCGCGAGGAGGAGAGCGTCCGGATCGAGGTCACCGACCACCACCCCGAGCGCGGCCTGCCCTCGCTCGGCGACGGTCCGGTCACCGGCTCCGACCGCTACGCCGACCCGGACGGCGAGGGCGGTCGCGGCCTGCTGATGTGCTCCGCCCTCTCGGAGCGGTGGGGCGTCGAGTACGCGGCCGGCCGCAAGACCGTCTGGTTCCGCCTCGCACTGCCCGTACACGTGTCCGGGACCCGCTACGCCGTTCCCGCGACCCCCGGCAGCGATCTGCCCAGCGGCCCCGGCCCGGTGCGCGTCGCCGTCGTCCAGCTCGACGAGGACGGCCGGGTGCTGGCCTGGAACCCGGACGCCGAGGCGCTCTTCCAGTACCCCGCCGCGACCGTCCTCGGCCGCGCCTGGGCCGACCTCGCGGTCTGGCCCAAGTCCCCCGCCCGCGGCCTCGGCCTGACCGACACCCTGCGGATGGCCCGCTGGGAGGGCGGCTACGGCATCCGACGCCAGGACGGCCAGGAGGTCGAGGTGTACGGCGTCCAGGTCCGGCTGCGCGACACCGAGGGCGTCCCCTCCACCCTCTGCCTGCTGGTCCTCGAACCCGACCGCGCGGTGCTGCGCTCCCCCGCCCGGGCCCTGCCCGGCGAGCGCCCCGACCCGGCCGGCCCCCGGCTCGACCTGCTGGCCGGCCCGGTCGCCACCGACGACCTCGACACCCTGCTCCAGCGCACCGTCGAACGCGCCCGCGACCTGCTCGACGGCGACGCCGCGTACCTGCTGCTCACCACCGACGACGAGGCCGAGTTCGAGGTCCGCGCCGCCACCGGCCTCACCTCCGGACACCGCAGGCACACCCGCTTCCCGGTCGGCACCGGCAACCGCTACGACTCCGCCCGGCTGCCCTCCGTCCACGAGGACCTCTCCGCCCGGCCCACCGGCCTGCCACTGCTCTCCGACAGCGGCATGCGCTCCCTGATCACCGTCCCGCTCAAGGTCGAGGGCCGGCTGATCGGTTCGCTGGGCATCGCCGCCGCCGTGCCCGGCCGCTACGACAACGAGGACGCGCTGCGCCTGCAGTTCGCCGCCGACCGGGTCGCCCTCGCCGTCGAGAGCACCCGGCTGACCGAGCTCGAACAGCTGCGCCGCGGCTCGCTCTCCTTCCTGGTCGAGGCCTCCGACCTGCTGGCCGGCACCCTCGAACACGAGCAGACCCTCGCGCTGATGGCCCAGATGGCCGTCCCCACCCTCGCCTCCTGGTGTGCCGTCTACACCACCGCCGACCGCTCCTCACCGGCCAGGCTCGCCTTCGTCCTGCACGAGGACGAGGACCGCATCGACCCGCTGCGCGACCTGCTCGACAAGACGCCCGTACCGGAGGCCGGCCCCGCCCACGGCGTCCGGTTCTGGACGGCCCTCGCCGAGTCCGCCGAGGCGGGCGGCCTCGCCGACGGCCCGGAGCTCGCCGGCCTGCTCGGCGAGACCGTCGTCCTCGCACTGACCGCCCGCAACCGCGTCATCGGCCTGCTGGTGCTCGGGGTCCCGGCCGGCGTCGGATTCCGCCAGGAGATCCTCGAACTCGCCGAGGACCTCTCCCGCCGGGCCGCCCTCGCCCTGGACAACTCCCGCCTCTACTCCGAGCGCACCGCCACCAGCCAGGCCCTCCAGCGCAGCCTGCTCCCGCCGGACCTGCCGGAGATCCCCGGCGTCGAGGTGGACGTCTACTACCAGGCGGCCGGCGAGGGCAACGAGGTCGGCGGCGACTTCTACGACCTGTTCACCATCCGCGAGGGCACCTACGGCTTCGCCATCGGCGACGTCTGCGGCACCGGCCCCGAGGCCGCCTCGGTCACCGGCCTGGCCCGGCACTCGCTGCGGCTCCTCGCCCGCGAGGGCCTGGACGCCCCGCAGGTGCTGCGCCGGCTCAACGCGGCCATCCTGGACGAGGGTTCGCGCAGCCGCTTCCTCACACTGCTCTACGGCGAGCTGACGCCCCGCCCGGACGGCAGCACCGAGCTCTCCCTGGTCTGCGCCGGCCACCCGCTGCCGCTGCGGCTGCGCACCGACGGCCAGGTCGACCGGGCCGCCACCCCGCAGCCGCTGCTCGGCGTCATGGACGACCTCGACCTCACCGCCGAGCACCTGGTGCTCGCCCCCGGCGAGGTCCTGCTCTGTGTCACCGACGGGGTCACCGAACGCCGCGAGGGCCGGCGGATGCTGGGCGACGACGGCCTCGCCGAGGTACTCACCGGCTGTACCGGCCTGACCGCCGGGGCGGTCGCGGCGAGGGTGCAGCGTGCGGTCGAACGCTTCGCCCCGGAGCCGCCGTCCGACGACATGGCGATCCTGACCCTCCGGGTGCCCACCCAGCGCAAGACCTGAGCGTCCGGCGGCCGACGCGTGCCGGCGAGTGCCGGCGCGGCGTCGGTGCCGTGCCGGGCCGTGCCGGGCCGTGCTGAAGCCGTGCTGACGCAGTCACAAATTGTTATATTCACAAGGGTACAAGCGAAACGGGGTCGGGTAGACCGATCTCACCGGAGATTCCCTCCGGCGGGGGCACGACCAGCGGCTCTCCGCTGGCCCACCACTTCCGATGGCCCCTCACTTCCGACCGCGGCCCGCGCACACTCACAACAGTGCGCCTTCGGCGCGGTCGCGCGCATCCACTCATCGAGACGACACCACAGCGTCACTGCGCCCTGCGCGCGCCCAGAGTGAAAGGAGCCTCCGGTGAGCAACGACGCTTCCGGGGCAACGAACGCCCGCTCCACCGGAGCCGACGCGGGTAACCTCGGCTACCTCGCGCTCGGTCTCACACTGCTCGCCTACGGCCTGCTCTCCACCGGCATCCTGCACGGAGCCGGAGCCGGGAACGCGGCCCACCTCGCCCATATCCTCGGCGGCGTCACCCTCTTCATCGCGGGCCTCTGGCAACTCCGCGGCGGCGAGGGCTTCACCGGAACCGCCTTCACCACCCTCGGCGCCTTCTGGGCGACCTGGTCAACGGCCGCTGGGGCGGGCAAGAACGCCGCCGGACTCTTCCTGCTGCTGTGGGCCCTGCTCGCCCTCACCCTCACCGCCGCGAGCTGGGGTTCGGGCCTGCTCGGCCGCGCCGTCTACGGCCTGCTGACGGTCTCCCTGCTGCTCTCCGCCATCGCCACCTTCGGCGGCTACGGCGGCCTGGCCAAGGTCGCCGGCTGGATCGCGACCGTCTCCGGGCTCGCCGCCTGGTACTGGGCCACCTCCGCACTGAGCAACGGCTCCTGGGGAAAGATCGCCCTGCCGGTCAAGTAGCCGACCGGGAACGACCTCGGTCAGCCCACCTGCTCCAACTGCTCCTCGGCGGTGCCGCGGGGCCGGACCTCCGTCCCGGCGGAGGCCCGGCCCCGCCGGCGTGCCGCCAGCGCCAGCACGGCGTAGGCGAGGAGCAGGATCACCACCGCCACGATGCCGTCCAACCAGAAGTGGTTCGCCGTCACCACCACCACGGCCACCGTCAGCACCGGATGCAGCACCATCACCCATCGCAGTGAACTGCGCGACACCCGGATCACCGCGACCGCCGCCAGCACGCACCAGGCGACGTGCACCGAGGGCATCGCCGACAGCTGATCGGCCACCACCACACCGCCGACCGCGCCGCCGTAGACCGACTGCCCGTACTGGGCGGCCACGTCGACGAAACCGCTCTCCGGCAGCATCCGCGGCGGCGCCACCGGGATGAACTGCACCAGCAGGCAGACCGCGGTCGTGATCACCACCGTGTTGCGCACCCACGCGTAGCGCTCGCGGTGCCGCACGAACACCCAGAGCAGCACACCCAGCATCACCGCGAAGTGCATGGCCGCGTAGTAGTAGTTCGCCAGCCTCACCAGCACCGGGTACGGCGTGACCGCCCGCTGCCAGGACGCCTCGTCCGGCAGCCCGACCACCTGCTCGGTGTGGTGGATCCAGCTCGCGCGGTCCAGCGCGTGGTCCGTACTCATCACCGAGAGGTGCCCGACCAGCTGCCAGAGCGCGAACAGCGCCAGCAGCGTGCCGGCCTCCCGCAACAGCGCGGACAGCGCCGGCTTCCGGCCCCTCGCCGCGGCGTAAGCGCCCGCGTGGAGGCCGATGGCGGCGGCCCCGGCGGACTGCCAGGTCAGGGTCAGGTTCTGCATTGGCAGAGGGTAACGCAAAAAGCCCCTTCCCGGTTGGGAAGGGGCTTTTCGGAATAATTGTTCGGCGGCGTCCTACTCTCCCACAGGGTCCCCCCTGCAGTACCATCGGCGCTGTAAGGCTTAGCTTCCGGGTTCGGAATGTAACC
>NZ_JBHXTL010000048.1:0-60958 GCF_042677365.1 Kitasatospora sp. NPDC127116 | reverse complement strand
GGGGACCGCCCGGGGGGCAGGCGCACCGAGGGGGGGTGCCGGACCCGTTTCGCGTTCCCCGGCCTCCCGGGGTCAGTCCAGGCCGGCGGTGCGCCCGAGCGCGTCCGGCCGGCTCTCCTCGATCCGCCGCAGCATCCGGCCCAGCATCGCGGAGAGCGCGGTCCGCTCCTCGCCCACGACGTCCTGGAGCAGCTCCTCCTCGAAGACCGCGGCCATCCGCATCGACTCCAGCCACTTGTCGCGGCCGGTCTCGGTGAGCTCGATGATCACCCGCACCCGGTTGGTCTCGTCCCGCTCCCGGGTGACCAGTCCGTCCGCCACCATCCGGTCGATCCGGTGCGTCATCGCCGCCGGGGTGAGCCCGAGGCGCTTGGCCAGCTCGCCCGGCCCGAGCCGGTACGGGCTGCCGGACACCACCAGCGCCTTGAGCACCTCCCACTCGGCGGAGGTGATTCCGAGCACAGTCAGCTGCCGGTCGTACGCCACGCCCATCCGCCGGGAGACCCGGTTGAGGGTCTGCACGATCGTCTCCACCTGGGGGTCGACGGTGGGGAATTCCCGCTGGTAGAGGGCCACCTGCTCGGCGATGCCGAACTCCAGGGGGGTGGCCGGGGCGGGCTTGCCGGCAGCCGGCGGCGGCTTGTCCGTAGTCATGCGGACCAGTGTCGCACGAGGGTGCACTCCTTAAGCCTTTGACTCAGCAGTCTTCGGGTGCTAAGACTTTATCTCGTCAAACTTTAGCTCTGAAATCTTCTGGACTTAAGAGTATCCAGTTGAAACCAGGAAGGGATGTGCACGGTGACCGGCACGGTGAAGCAGCAGAGGCAGCAGCGGCGTGGAGCGGGCGGCCCGCTGCGCCGCGTCCAGATCGGCAACGCGCTCAGTGCGTTCGGCAGCGGCTTCACGATGCCGTACATGTTCGTGTACGTGGACCAGGTGCGCGGGCTGGGCTCGCTGGCGGCCGGGATGGTGTTCACCGTCTTCGCGCTGGCGGCCCTCGCCGTCCTGCCGTTCACCGGCCGCGGCATCGACAGGTACGGTCCCCGCCCGGTGCTGCTGGCCGGTACGGCGCTCGCCGCCACCGGCGCGTTCGCCTTCGGCCACGCCACCGGCACCCCGGCCCTGCTGGTCTCCTCCTTCCTGTTCGGCGCCGGTGTCACCACCTGCCAGCCGGCGCTCGCCACGATGATCGTCCGCTGCTCCACGGCGGCCACCCGCTCGCACGCCTTCGCGCTCCAGTTCACCCTGGTCAACCTGGGCATGGGCATCGGTGCGCTGGTCGGCGGGCAGATCGTGAACGTGTCGGACCCGGCCAGCCTGACCCGGCTGTTCACCATCGAGGCGGTGACGTTCCTCGGCCTCGCCCTGGTCACCGGCACCGCCCGGATGCCCAGGACCCAGCTGACCGCCGTCCACGGGAAGGCCGACGGCCCGACCGGTCTGCGCGCCCTGCTCGCCGACAAGGCGATGGTGCGGCTCAGCATCCTCGCCGGGCTGATCTTCTTCACCTGCTACGGCCAGTTCGAGTCCGGCGTCGCGGCCTTCGCCACCGACACCGTCGGCACCGCGCCCTCCACCCTGGGCTTCGCGATCGGCGCCAACGCGCTGACCATCGTGGTGCTGCAGATGTTCATGGTGCGGATCACCGCCAAGCGCCGCCGCACCACCGCGATGGCCGCGGCCGGCGTGGTCTGGCTCGGCGCCTGGGCGATGGCCCTGGTGGCCGGCCTGATACGGACCGAGACCATGGCCGCCACGGTCGCCATCGTCTCGATCTACGCCCTCTTCGGCGTCGGCGAGTCGCTGCTCGCGCCCACCATGGGCCCGATCGTCGCGGACCTCGCCCCGGCCCGGCTGCTCGGCACCTACAACGCCGGGTACGCCCTGGTGAAGCAGATCGCGATCGCGGTCGGCCCGGCCGTCGGCGTGCTGCTGGTCGGCTCCGGCACCTGGCCGCTCTACCTGGCGGCCATGGCGGGTTCCACGCTGCTGATCGTCGCCATGGCGCTGCGGCTGCGCCCGTACCTCACGCCGGAGCAGGACAACGCGGCCCCGGCCGTGGTCCACACCGTCCCGGTCCGGGAGCTGCAGACCGCCGCGTAGCGGAACGGGCGGCAAGGGGGTTCGAAACGGGCGCCGACCAGGTCACCTGGTCGGCGCCCGTCGCGCTTGGCTTCGCGCGCACCGCCACATAGTGTCAGTGGCTGTTGACCGCCCTGCCCCGGCCGGAGCGGCACGACCCGGGCGGAGCCAGGACCCGGACAGAGCAGACAGGCGAATCGGCGAGGCTATGACGCAAGCGGCGCTCACGCACCCACCGGCGGCCCCGGCCACCGCCGCCCCGGCACCGGCCCCGCGCGGGGGCCTGGTCCGCTGGGCGGCCGACCGCTCCGGCTGGCTCGGACCGATCGCCGTGGCGCTCTTCGCCGGCCTGCTGCGGTTCTGGAACCTCGGCCACCCCGACTCCTTCGTCTTCGACGAGACGTACTACCCCAAGGACGCCTGGTCCCTGCTCCAGCAGGGCTACGAGGGCACCTGGCCCGACCACGCCAACGCCGACATCCTGTCCGCCCCGCAGTCGATCCCGCTGACCTCCGCGCCCGAGTTCATCGCCCACCCGCCGCTCGGCAAATGGGTGATGGCGGTCGGCGAGCAGCTGTTCGGACTGAACCCCTTCGGCTGGCGGTTCATGACCGCCCTGCTCGGCACCGTCACCGTGCTGATGCTGGCCCGGATCGGCCGCCGCCTCTTCGGCTCCACCCTGATCGGCTGCACCGCCGCGCTGCTGATGTCGGTGGACGGCCTCCAACTGGTGATGAGCCGGGTCGGCCTGCTCGACGGCATCCAGATGTTCTTCGTGCTCGCCGCCTTCGGCAGCCTGCTGATCGACCGCGACCACGTCCGCGCCCGGCTCGCCGTCGCCGCCGAGACCGTCGGCGGTGACGCCGTCCGGCTCGGGTGGCGCCCCTGGCGGATCGCCGCCGGGCTGCTCCTCGGCGCCGCCTGCGCGGTCAAGTGGAACGGCGCCCCGATCCTCGCCGCCTTCGGCGTCCTGACCGTCCTGTGGGACCAGTCCGGCCGCCGCGCCGCCGGCGCCCGCCGCCCCTGGCGTTCCATGCTGCGCCGGGACGCCGTCCCCGCCTTCCTCGCCATGGTCGGCTCCGCCGTGGTGGTGTACGTCGGCGCCTGGAGCGGCTGGCTCGCCACCGGCGGCTCCGGCCCGACCGGCGGGGGCGGCTACGACCGGCACTGGGCCGACGGGCGCGCCGGGCTCTCCCCGGACAGCGTCCTCGGCATCCCGCTGCCGCAGGTCCCGATGAGCTGGGTGCCCGCGTCACTGCGCAGCCTGTGGCACTACCACTCGCAGATGTACGACTTCAATACCGGTCTGAGCACCCCGCACACCTACCAGTCCAACCCCTTCGCCTGGCTGGTCGACGGCCGCCCCGTCTCGATGTACTGGGAGCAGATCCCGTACGGGCAGCGCGGGTGCACCTCCTCGGGCGGCTGCGCCTCGCAGATCCTCGGCCTCGGTACGCCCTTCCTGTGGTGGACGGCCTGCTTCGCGCTGGTCTACCTGCTGTGGCGCTGGTTCTTCCGGCGGGACTGGCGCTCGGGCGCGGTGCTGTGCGCGGTGGCCGGGATCTACCTGCCCTGGTTCCGGTACCAGGAGCGGACGATCTTCTCCTTCTACATGGTCGTGCTGGTGCCGTTCCTGTGCCTGGCCGTCGCCCAGATGCTCGGGGCGGTGCTCGGCCCGCCCGGGTGCACCCCCGAGCGACGCCGGATCGGGGCGATCGGGGCCGGGGCGATCGTGCTCGCGATCGTCGGCTGCTTCGCCTTCTTCTACCCGCTGTACACGGCGGAGGTGATCCCGATGTCGTCCTGGCAGGACCGGATGTGGTTCACCAGCTGGATCTGAGGGCCCGCGCCCGATGGGCCGGATCTGGACGGATTGGATCTGCGCGAGTCGGATCCGCGCTAGTCGGATCTGCACGGGTGGGATCTGTGCGGGTCGGATCCGAAGGGGCCGGATCTGATGGCCCCGGCGGACCTGGCGGCCTCCGGCGGCCAGCTGCTGCCGGTCACCCCGGTGCTCGGGGTGGTCACCGCCGTGCTGCTGCTGGCCGCCGTCGCGGTGGCCGGGCGGGGACTCCTCGGCCACGGGCACGCGGTGCTGCGGGCCGGGCTGCGCGCCGTGGTGCAGCTGGCCGCCGTCGCCGCGGTGATCAGCTGGGTGGTCGCTTCGCTCTGGTGGTCGGCGCTGTTCGTGGTGCTGATGTTCTCGGTCGCGGTGCGCACCGCCGGACGGCGGATGACCCCGGGCCCGGCCTGGGTCTGGGCGGCCGCCCCGATCGGCGCCGGGGTGCTGCCGGTGCTCGCCCTGCTGCTGGGCGTCGGGCTGCTGCCGCCCGAGGGTCTGTCCGTCATCCCGGTCGCGGGCATCCTGATCGGCGGGGCGCTCAGCGCGACCTCGCTGGCCGGGCGGCGGGCCCTGGACGAGCTGCGGCTGCGGCGCGGCGAGGTGGAGGCGGCACTGGCGCTCGGCTTCGAGGAGCGCGACGCCCGGCTGGAGATCTGCCGGACGGCGGCGGCGACCTCGCTCGTCCCGGCGCTGGACCAGACCCGGACGGTCGGCCTGGTCACCCTGCCCGGGGCCTTCGTCGGGATGCTGCTGGGCGGGGCCTCGCCGGTCCAGGCGGGGGCGGTGCAGCTGTTCGTGCTGATCGGGTTGCTGGCGGTGGAGTCGGTGGCGATCGTGGTGGTACTGGAACTGGTCGGGCGCGGGCTGATCGCGGCCGAGCCGGACGGGGGCGCCCGGTAGGCGGGCCGACCGCCGTTGGCCGCTGTCCACCGCCGTTGGCCGCCGTCGGACTCCGTCGATCTCCATGGATACCCGTCGACCTCGGTGGATCTCCCGGGGCGGGTCGGTCGACGCTGTCGGGTACGCTTGGGGCCGTTGAAGGGGAGTAGCCCTCCACCGGACCGTCGACATACTGGCCCCCAGGGGCCCGGCGCCCGGGGTACCGCTCGATGAGCGGTACCGGCGAGACCTTCGGCCGCAGTGCTGTGACCATGACCAGTGCTGTCGGGCCGAAGCGTCCCCTGACGGACCTGCGGAGGCCGGGCAGCCCGACCGAGGACTCCTATGAGTATCACCGTTGCCGCGTTGACCTTCGGCATCATCTTCCTGGCCGAACTGCCGGACAAGACCGCGCTGGCCAGCCTGGTGCTCGGCACCAAGTACCGCGCGAGCTACGTCTTCGCGGGCATCGCCGCCGCCTTCGCCCTCCAAGTGGGCCTCGCGCTCGTCGCCGGGCACCTGCTCACGCTGCTGCCGCACCGCTGGGTGGAGGGCGTCACCGGCCTGCTGTTCCTGGTCGGCGCGGCGATGCTGCTGTTCCACGGCGGCGAGGAGGAGGACGAGCACGCGGCCAAGGAGCCGTCCTCGAACAGCTTCTGGAAGGTGGCCGGGGCCAGCTTCGTGGTCGTCGCGATCGCCGAGTTCGGTGACCTGACCCAGATCATGACCGCCAACCTGGCCGCCAAGTACGCCGACCCGCTGGCCGTCGGCCTCGGCTCCTGGCTGGCGCTGTGCGCGGTCGGCGGGGTCGCCATCGTGGGTGGGCAGAAGCTGCTCAAGTACGTGCCGATGAAGCTGATCATCCGGGTGGCGGCGACGATCATGGTCGTGCTGGCGGGCATCAGCATCTTCGGAGCGATCACCGGCTGATCCGGGGGACGACCGGCGGTCGGCCCGAGGGGTGACCGCCGGCCGGGCAGTTCCGGTCAGCAGGTGCTGTGCTTGTCCAGGGCAGCACGGGTGTTGGGGCCGAAGATGCCCCGCTTGTCGCCCTTGACGTCCCACATCCACTGGACGTAGCCGACGGTGTTCACGGTGGTGTCGTCGTACTGCCCGGTCACCGGCACACTCGCCCAGCAGACGACGACGGCGAGCTTCTGCTGGAGAGCGGTGACGTCGGGGCCGCTCATTCCGTACT
This sequence comes from Kitasatospora sp. NPDC127116, assembly GCF_042677365.1. NCBI lineage: Bacteria > Bacillati > Actinomycetota > Actinomycetes > Kitasatosporales > Streptomycetaceae > Kitasatospora > Kitasatospora sp. NPDC127116. The sequence continues at coordinate 54,956 of NZ_JBHXTL010000048.1, read as the reverse complement.
GCAGGACGCGCGGCGTCGAGGTGGCGGTGGGCGTCGGGGTCGGGGTGGGGGTGCTCGGCGCCGGCGCGGTCGGCGTGGGGGCCGCGGCGGGGGGAGCGGCCGGTGCCTCGGCGGTCGGCGTGGCGATCGGGGGTGGGGTGGCCGTCTTCGTCGGGCTGGGCTTGCGGGTGGGGGTGGGTGTGGGGCTCGGTGCCTCGCTGGTCGGCGCCGCGGCGCTCGGAACGGGTGTCGCCAGGGTGGGCGGGTCCACCGGCGCGGGCGCCAGGGTGCTCGTCGGCAGCGGCTGCGCCTGCTTGGCCGGCGGCTCGTTGGAGGGCGTCACCGCGTACGCGACACCGATGGTGAGCGCCACCAGGGCGGCGCCGACCCCGGCGAGCAGCCCCTTGCGCTGGGCGAGCGGGTGCCGGTCGGCCTGTTCGGCCGCCCTCCTGGCGGCCCGGCCGCCACCGGCCTCCGGCCCGGGCACGGCCTGACCGGCGTTCGGGCCCCGGCCGGCGTTCGAGGCGGGCCCGGGGTCCGGCGCCTGCCCGAAGGCGAAGAGGCCGATCTCGTTCCCGGCCGGCCCCGAGGGCGGCACCGGCGGCAGCAGGGTGGTGGCGTACGCCTCCGGGTGGGCGCCGAGGTCCGGGTAGCCGTCGCCTGCCGGGTAGCCGTCGGTGCCCGGGTGGGCACCGGCGCCCGGCCCGAACGGGGCCTGCCCCGGGGCGACGGGCGGCAGCACGGTGGTGGCGTACGCGTCCGCGTCCGGTCCGAGCGGCGGAGCGGCCGGCGGCCCGGGCTGCCCCGGGGGTGCGGGCGGCAGCACCGTGGTCGCGAACGGGTCCACCACCGGTGCGTTCGGGTGGGTCTCGTCGGCCAGCTGGTCGGCGGTCTGCGGGACGTACGGGCGGACCAGTGGCGGGCCCTCGATGTGGGGCAGGACGGCGGTCTCGGTGAGGCTCGGGTCCGGGAGGCAGCCGCACCCGGTGGAGCGTGCGGTGCCGCACGTCGGGCAGTGCTGGTCCGGCATCGGCCGGTCCTCCTCGGTTTCGCGTCGACTTCGCGGGCGGCTGTTCGGTCGTCGGGCTGTTCGGTCGTTCGGTCGTTCGGTGCGCCGTCCGGGCGGAACCGGGCGCACGATCGCGCCTGATTATGCAGGACCGCCCGAAGGGTGGACAGGGGCGTCCGTCCCCCCGCGGGGAGGTTGTGCCGATTGGTGCCGGTTGGCTCTCCGGAGAACGCCCGGGGCGCGGCGGTTGTCCCCGGCGCTTACGCTCGGCTCAACCCGGTGGAACAAATCGGGACGAACCAGCGAGCGTTGTGAGCTGGGAGTGATCATCTGCCCGGCCCGGCCGACGGGCCCGCGACCCCCCACGGAGACGCCATGCCCACGGAGACGTCGTGATGTCGACGGAGAAGCCATGGCCGACGGAGAAGCCATGACGGAGAAGGCCATGACGGAGAAGGCCATGACGGAGAAGGCCATGACGGAGACGTCATGACGGAGTCGCACGCCGCGTCCGACCGGAGCACCGCGGCCGGGAGCGGCCCGCCGGCGGTCACCGTCCCCAACCTCTGGGTGCCGATCGGCGCCCTGCTGCTGGCGATGCTGCTGGCCGCACTCGACCAGACCATCGTCTCCACCGCGCTGCCGACCATCGTCAGCGACCTCGGTGGCCTCGACCACCTCTCCTGGGTGGTCACCGCCTACCTGCTGGCCTCCACCGCCGCGACCCCGCTGTGGGGCAAGCTCGGCGACATGTACGGCCGGAAGCGCTTCTTCCAGGCCTCCATCGTGATCTTCCTGCTCGGTTCGGTGCTGTGCGGGATCGCCCAGAACATGGGCGAACTGATCGCCTTCCGCGCGCTCCAGGGCCTGGGCGGCGGCGGGCTGATGGTGCTCTCCCAGGCGATCGTCGGCGACCTCGTCGCCCCCCGGGACCGCGGCCGCTACCAGGGCCTCTTCGGTGCCGTGTTCGGCGTCACCAGCGTGCTCGGGCCGCTGCTCGGCGGAGTGTTCGTCGACCACCTCAGCTGGCGCTGGGTCTTCTACATCAACCTGCCGATCGGCATCGTCGCCCTGGTGGTGATCGCGACGGTGCTGCACGGGCGGGAGGTCCGGCGCGAGCACCGGATCGACTACCTCGGCACCGTCCTGATCGCCGCCGTCGCCACCTGCCTGGTGCTGATGACCTCGCTCGGCGGGACCACCTGGGCCTGGACCTCCTGGCAGATCGTCGGCCTCGGCGTGCTCGGCCTGGTGCTGCTGCTCGCCTTCGTCCTGGTCGAGCGGACCGCGGTGGAGCCGGTGCTGCCGCTGCGGCTGTTCCGCTCGCGGACGTTCAGCCTGGTCGCGGTGATCTCCTTCGTCATCGGCTTCGCGATGTTCGGCGCGCTGACCTACCTGCCGACCTTCCTCCAGGTGGTCCAGCGGGTCTCGCCGACCATGTCCGGCATCCACATGCTGCCGATGGTGCTCGGCATGCTGCTCACCTCGATCGGCTCCGGCCAGATCGTCGCCCGCACCGGCCACTACCGGATCTTCCCGATCGCCGGGACGGCCGTGACCACCGTCGGGCTGCTGCTGCTCTCCCGGCTGGACGAGCACAGCAGCACCGCCGAGATGAGCTTCTACTTCCTGGTCTTCGGCCTCGGGCTGGGCCTGGTGATGCAGGTGCTGGTGCTGATCGTGCAGAACTCGGTCGGCTACGAGGACCTCGGCGTGGCCACCGCGGGCGCCACCTTCTTCCGCTCCATCGGGGCCTCCTTTGGCGTCTCCATCTTCGGGACGGTCTTCGCCAGCGGCCTGCGCAGCCGGCTCGCCGACGCGCTGGCGGGGGTGCCGCTGCCGCCCGGCTTCCAGCCGGAGGCCATCACCGCCGACCCGCGGGTCATCCCCCAACTGCCGGCCGCCGTCCAGCCGGCGGTCTACCACGCGTACGCCGAGTCGATCACCCGGGTGTTCCTGTACGCGGTGCCGGTCGCGGTGGTCGCCTTCGTGCTGTCGCTGTTCCTGCGCGAACAGAAGCTGCGCTCCGCAGTCACCGGGCCGGACCTCAGCGAGTCCATCGGCGTCAATCCGGTCGAGCGCAGTTCGCTGGACGAGATCGCCCGCGCGCTCTCGGTGCTGAACAGTCGCGAGGCCCGGCGCGACCTCTTCCGGCGGATCACCGAGACCGCCGGACTGGACCTGCGGCCCGCCTCCAGCTGGCTGCTCCTCCAGATGCACCAGCACGGCTCGGTCGAGCCGGCCGAACTGGCCGAGCGGCGGATCGTCCCGGTGGCCGTCGTCGAGGAGGCCGCCCGGGAGGTGGAGGGCCGGGGGCTGGCGGTGCGGTCCGGCGGGCTGCCGCTGCGGCTCACCGAACCGGGGGAGGAGGTGGCGCTGCGGCTGGTCGCCGCCCGGCGCGCCCAGCTCGCCGAACTGCTGGGGGACTGGGACGAGGAGCGGTACGCCGAGCTCGCCGGGGTGCTCAACCGGCTCAGCTCCTCGCTCTGCGCGGACCTGCGGGACCGGCCGGACTCCTCGGGGCCGGAGCCGCCGTACCGTGGGGAGGGGCGGTCGTTCTGACCGTGCGTCGGCCTGTCGGGTGCGGCAGGGAAGGGTGGTGCGGCATGCCGCTCGAAATCGAGCGCAAGTTCCTGCTGAAGGCCTTCGAGCCGCCGGGCACGGCGGTGCGGCAGCGCATCGAGCAGGGGTACATCGCGATCAAGGACGACGGGACGGAGGTGCGGCTGCGGCGGATCGCCGGCAGCTGCGTCCTCGGTGTCAAGCGCAAGGACTCCTCGGCCGGCGCGCCGGTCCGGATCGAGGTGGAACGCGAGCTCGGGGAGCGGGAGTTCACCGAGCTCTGGCCGGCCACCGAGGGCGCCCGCCTGGTCAAGGACCGCTACACCTTCGAGGCGTCCGGCGTCACCGTCTACGCGGACGTCTACCAGGGGGAGCTGGCCGGGCTGCGCACCGTCGAGGTCGAGTTCGGTTCGGAGGCCGAGGCGGAGGCGTTCTCGGCGCCGGAGTGGTTCGGCGCCGAGATCACCGGCGTGAAGGCGTACAAGAACCAGACCCTCGCGACCCTCGGGCTCCCCGGGTCCTGACCTCGGTGCCGGGGTTACGGCGCCCCGAACCAGCGCGGGGTGTCGAGGCGGAACGGGTCGCCGGGGGCGAGCCGGCGCAGGCCGTCCTCCAGCTGCCGCAGCTGCTCCTCGCCCAGGGTCGCGGCCCACTCCTCGCGCAGCTCGTCGAAGATCCGGGCGGAGCGGACCAGGCAGTCCACCCCGCGCCCGGTGAGCCGGACCAGCTTGCGCCGGGTGTCGGAGGGGTCCGCGGCGCGCTCGACGTAGCCGAGCTGCTCCAGGTTGTCGACGGTCTTGCCCGCCGCCTGCTTGGTGACGCCGAGGCGGCGTCCGAGTTCGGAGGCGGTGGTGCCGTGCGGGCCGATCGCCTGGAAGACGAAGCCGTGCATCGGGCGCAGGTCGGGATGGCCCTCGCGGGCGATGCGCTCGTGCAGCTCGTCGATGATCGTCCGGAAGGCGAGCAGCAGGCGCAGCGGCAGCTCGAAGCCCGGCGGGGGCGCTTCACTTGACACGATAGACAACCTCATTGACCATATAGACAACTTCATTGACCATCTTAGGGGGTTCCTTCACCATGCCCGTGATCCGCCGGACCGACGCCCGCCGCACCGCGACCCCGAACGCCGTCATGACCACCTACGCCTCGCCCACCCAGGGCTCCGCCGCCCTCGCCGTCTGGCACGTCGACATGGCCGCCGGCACCAAGGGCCCGCTGCACGCCATGGACACCGAGCAGGTCTGGACCCTGCTCACCGGCACCGCCCGGGTCGACCTGGCGGGGGAGGCCTTCACCCTCGCCGCCGGCGACACCGCCGTCCTCCCCGCCGACACCGTCCGGCAGATCGCCACCACCGACGGCTTCACCGCCGTCGTCGCCTCCCTGTCCCCCGCCCACGCCTACAACCCCGACGCCCGCACCCCCGAGGGCGCCTGCGGCCTCGCCCCGCGCGACGACCAGCGCGTCCTGCCGCCGTGGATCGCCTGAGCCCGGCCCGCCCGCGCCCACGGGGGACGGCCGGAGGCCCGCCCCGGCCGTGAGGTGTAGCAGACTGCTGCCGTAAGCAGTCCCCGGAGCAGAAGGAGCCCCATGTCCGTCGTCAAGATCAACGTGCTGACGGTGCCGGCCGAGCAGCGCGAGGTGCTGGAGCAGCGCTTCGCCTCCCGCGCCGGCGCGGTGGAGAACTCGGACGGCTTCGAGTGGTTCGAGCTCCTCCGCCCCGTCGAGGGCACCGACCAGTACCTCGTCTACACCCGCTGGCGCAGCGAGGAGGACTTCAAGGCCTGGATGGAGGGCCCGATGAAGGCGGCCCACCAGAACGGCCCCTCCGGCGAGGCCCCCAAGCGCCCCGCCGCCTCCGGCTCCACCCTCTGGTCCTTCGAGGTCGTCCAGTCGGCGGGCCCCAAGGCCTGACGTCCGTGCGGTAGTTGCGCGCCCCGGGGTTCTGCGGAACCCCGGGGCGCGCTGCTGTGTGCGGGGGCGGTCAGGTGGCGAAGGGGGCGTGGTCGCTGGGCCAGAGGAGGCGGAGGTGGAGGGGCGGGGGGTCGAGGGGGAGGCGGGTGAGGGCGCCGGTGGCGAGGTGGTCGTGGACGGCGTGGGTGGGGAGGAGGGCGATGCCGAGGCCCTGTGCGGCGCAGGCGCGGGTGGTGGGGACGGCGCCGGTGCGGAGGCGTTGGACGTGGTGGCCGAGGAGGCGTTCGCCGGCGAGGTGGTAGGAGCAGGCGGGGGTGTCGACGAGGAGGCGGTGGCCGCGGAGGTTCTCGGGGGCGAGGGTGGTGGCGCGGGCGAGCGGGTGGGTGGGGGCGGCGACCAGGGCGAGGTGGACGGCCTGGAGATCGAGGTGGTCGAGCGGGGCGGGCGGCAGGGGGAAGCCGAGTGCGCCGAGCGGGCCGGGGGCGTCGAGGACGAGGGCCGCTTCCAGGGCTCCGGCGGCGACGCCGTCGAGCAGGACGTCCCGGGTGGCGTCGGTGTGGAGGGAGATGTCCAGGCCGGGGCGGCGGTCGGTGAGGCGGGCCAGGACGGTCGGGAGGTGGGTGGCGGCGACGGCCGCCAGGACGCCGAGGCGCAGGCGGGTCCGGGTCACGACGACCTCGCGGCGGGCCTGTTCGGCCTGGTCGAGGAGCCGTCGGGACCAGGGCAGTAGTCGTTCCCCGGCCGAGGTGAGGGTCAGGTCGTGCCTGGCCCGGTCGAACAGGTCGGTGCCGAGGCTGTGTTCGAGGGTGCGGACCTGTTCGGAGACGGAGGCCGGGGCGAGTCCGAGCGCCGCGGCCGCGCCGGTGACGGTGCGGTGGGTGACGACGGCTTCGAAGACGCGCAACTGACGTAGTTCCACTGGTTTCCCCGGTTCCCCCGAAGGTCCGTACCGTGCCCGTGCGAGTGCTGCGGGACAGGGTACGGGGGTGTACCGGGGGGTGGATGGGGATTCCGGCCGGTTCGGTGGCTTCGGCGGGCCGCGTGCTGCCCGGCCGCGGCCCGCAGGCCCGGCTTCGGGCTCCTGCGGCGAGCAGGGGACTCCTCCTCGCTGCCCCGGCCGGTGGGTGCCGGGCGGAGCACCGGGGGCGGTGGTCACCCGGCCGGGTTCTCCGTCCGTACGGCGAGGGCGTGGGCCTCGTGCAGGGTGCCGGTCGCCTCGGTGTGGTCGCCGTGGACGAGTTGGGCCATCGCCAGGTCGGTGAGTGCCCTGACCAGGCGCCGGGTGTCGTGGGCGGGGCCGGTCGCGTGGAGGCGGCGTTCGATCCGGACGCTCCGCCGCAGCCGGGGGAGTGTGAGGTGGGCGTAGTAGCTGGGATGGTCTCCACGGACCGCCCGGCGCAGGTCGAGCCGCCGGGTGAGGGTGCCGAGGGTGGCGAGCAGGTCGCGGTCCTCCGGCAGGGGCAGTGAGCCGTCGGCTTGTTCGGACGGGCCCTCCTCGTCGGGCAGGCGGTCGGTGGGCTCGGGCGTGCCCGTGATGGCCTCGACGGCCCGCGCGAGGGTGACCAGTCCGTCCTCGAAGGACGCGCGCAGGCTGAAGGACCAGTGGTGGAGGTCCAGGCCCAGCACCGGTTGGAGGCGCCGTCCCGGGTCGACGCCGAGCGCGAGCGGGTCCGGGGCGTCGGCCGCGGCCTGTTCGTCCCGTACGCCGGAGCGGGCGAACAAGGCGCTCCGCAGGCCCTCGTTGAAGCCGAAGTCGCCGGCGTCGCCGCGGGCGGGCAGGCGCTCGCAGGAGCGGGCGGCGTCCGCGAGCAGCCGGTGCGACTGTTCGGTGCGGCCCAGATCGGCGAACCACAGGGCGGCGCCGGCCGCCCGTAGGGCCGGGACGGGACTGCGGGCCGGTTCCGTGCGGCCCTCGCGCAGCCAGGCGAGGGCCTCGTGTTCGACGGCCACGGCCTCCTCGGTGCGGTCCGCGAGGCGGAGCAGCACGGTGAGGTCGAGCAGTCGCCACGTCAGGTCGCTCCCGCCGGCCTCGGTCACCGCCAGGGAGCGGTCGGCCACCGTGCGGGCGGCGTCCACGGCCTCGTCGAACCGTCCCGCCTCGGCGAGGCCGTGGGCGAGGTCGGCGTGCAGGACGGCGGCCTGGCCGAAGCCCTCCACCGGCTGGTCCGCTTCGGCGCGCCGGGCCAGGTCGGCCGCCTCCTGCCGGGCGGCGAGGGCGGGGCCGTCCGCGTGCGCCCGGGAGTGGTGCAGGGCGAGGGAGGACAGCGCGCGGGCGGCAGCGGCCAGGTGTTCGGTGCCGCCGTCGGCGACCAGGGCGCGGTAGATGCCGGCGGACTCCTCCAGGAACGGGACGGCCTCCTCGGGCCGGGGCCGGGGCTCGCCGTAGGCCCGGCCCCTCAGCGCTGCGGCCAGCGCGGGCAGGCCCGAGGCGGGGTCGGTGCGGGCCGGGGCCCGGAGCCGGGCGACCGTCTCGTCGGTGACCGGCTCCCGCCCCGGGCGGCGGGCTCGCGGTACGGCGTGGTCGTGGTCGGGCGGGGCTCCGTGCGCGGTTGTCACGCGTTTCCTTCCGGGGCGGGGACGAGCGGTCTCCCGTCCGAACGTCCGAACGTCCCTACGGCGGGGATGAGTTCCGGACACTGGTGGTGGTGCTCGTGCATGGGAAGTCGGACGGGCCGACTTCTCGCGCGGGTTCGTCCGCCGTTCCGCGCCTACCCGGCGAGCGTGCCGTCCAGGTACTCCCGCACCGGTGGGAACAGCGGGAACGGCACGTACTCGGCCAGCTCGGCGCGGGACGCCCAGACCACCCGGTCCAGCTCGTCGGAGTCCACCACGGTGGCGGTGCCGCCGACCACCTCGCAGGCCGTGTACGCCATCCGCCGCCCGTTCTGCGGGTGCACCCGCTCGCCGAGCAGCCGGGCGGCGGCGACATGGAGGCCGGTCTCCTCGGCGGTCTCGCGGACCGCCGCCGCCTCGGGGGACTCGTCCGGCTCGACCTCCCCGGCCGGGAACTGCCAGGACAGCTCGCCCTCGGCGACCCGCCGCCGCACCATCAGCACCCGGCTGTCCTTGACGACGATCGCGACGGCGACGGCGGGGAGTTGTTCGGGGGTCTGCTCGGTCATCGCTCTGCTCCTCGGGCGGGCATCGGTGCCGACGCCATCCTGGCCCGGGGCCGCAGGTCCGCTCGGCAGGCTCCACGGGCCGCGTGTCGTGTCGGCTACCCGTGCGCCGGCCCGTAGAGCGCGGCCGGTGCGCCGGTGGCCAGCGCCCAGTAGCGGTCCCCGTACGACCAGTGCCACCACTCGGTGGGGTAGTTGACGAGCCCGGCGCCGGTCAGGACGTCGCAGAGGAGTTGCCGGTTGGCGCGGGCCTCGGCGCCGATGCCGTCCGCGTCGGTGTAGCAGGCCCCGGCGCTCTCCTCCGGGCTGGCGTTGACCCTGGTGCCGAGGTCGAGCTCACGGCCGTCGGCGTCGACGAGGGTGAGGTCGACGGCGGCCCCGGCACTGTGCGGCGCGATCTCCGGCGGCGAGACGTAGCGGCTCGTCGCCGACCTGATCAGGTCGTCCGGCCAGTCGGGGTTCGCGGCCCGCAACTCGGCGGCGTACTCGTCGAAGTAGCGGCTCTGGAGAGCCGGTGGCCGGTAGCCCTCGACGAACAGCAGCCGCAGGTCGTCGGGCAGCGCGGCCTGCGCGTCGAGCAGCCGATCGAGCACCCCGGCCCGCAGGCGCGCGAAGGCGCCGGTGCCGTCCTGCTGGCGCTCGTCGACCAGCAGTCCGCTGCCGCTCCGTACGTCGAGCAGCTGCTCGTCGCGGGGCGCGACGGGTATCGCGGCGACCTTTGGGTCGGACATGAGGATGATCTCGCTCAACACGCCTCCTGGGGAAGGGAACCAAGGCTACGTGGTCACGTGGAGACCATGGGCACGCGCCCACGGACCGGCCCGGCGCCGTGACCGAGCGGGCTACGGATGCGGCAGGTCGAGGACCATCACGTCGTGTCGGGCCGCGCCCTCCCAGGGGATGGCTGATCCGACCCGCCGGTAGCCCCAGGCCAGGTAGGCGGCCTGGGCGCCCGTCGCCTCCGGTCGCGCGTTCAGCAGAACCCGGGCGTTGTCGAGGCCTTCGATGAGGACGCGGTGCATGTGGGAGGCGATGCCTTGGCGGCGCCACGGGGGCCGGACTGCCAATTCGAAGAGGCCGAAGGTCCGCTTACCGTCCTCGTGCCTGAGGTCGCCGGGAACGGGATCGATCAGCGTGTCCCACCACCCGGTGTTCGCCGACAGCGGGTAGCCGTAGGCCATCCCCACGACGGTTTCGTCATCGAAGGCGATCGCCGCCCGGAACCCGCGCCGCCGTATCTGGGAGCGGAACCGCCGAAACGCCCGCTCCACATCGGCCGGACCCTCGCCGTAGGGAGGCTCGGCGAATGCCTCGGCGAATACCTTCTTCAACTCCGATTCCAGCTCGGCAGTTTGCTCGCCATTCAGGAGCTGAACCGTCACTGTCACGCCGCCCTCTGCTTCCGGGCCGAAACCCCAAGCGCTCGAAGTTCCTCAACACAGTCTCGCGCTGCCGCCGTATCCACGCGGGCCGCCAGTGACGCCACCATACGCAGCCGGTCCGTCAGCCGCGCCGAAGCCATCCCCTTCGCCGCCCTGGCGCCGGTCACCGCCTCTGTGCAGGACTCCTCGACCTCTCCTGTCCTCATCAGTACCTCGGCCAGCCGCGCCCGGTACAGCGCTGCATTTCGGCCGTAAGTCGGGCCGAGATGTTCGATTGCTGACCGAAGGAATGGGATCGCGTACGCGAGTTTCCCTGTCTCCACATGCCACGCGGCAGTGGCGTAGTCCACCTCGACCTGACCGGCGAAGGCCGTCCACGAAGGTGCGTCGGTGTCTCCATCCGATCGGTCCTGCCAGGTCATTGCCCGAGAAAGGGCTCGCCGAGCACCTGCGTAGTCACCAGCAGCTGAGAGAGCCCGAGCCTGTCGCAGGGCAACCACGGACTTCACCTTCGGTCCGGCCTGTGCCTGAGCGATCTCCCCGGAGGCGGTTGCGGCAGCGACCGCCTCCCATGGCCGTTTCTGCTCGACAGCCAGCAAGGACAGACTGTCGAGAGCTCGAACCTCCAATAGCGGATCGCCAACCAGGCGGGCGGAGGTCAGCGCCTCGGTACACGCTGCACGGGCGGCAGCCGACCTCCCCGCGTCGAACTCGATCCATCCGAGGTGGGAGTGCAATGTTCCGACCAACGTGTGAAGGTCGCGTCCGATCGGAGCGAGATAGACGCCTCCGGTCATGGCCTTCTCGATGCTCTGGAGCACCCGGACGGCAGCCTGCCGGGCGACGTGGCCACCTTGTGAGTGGTCAATGGTGTACAGGTCGGCGATCTTCGATCGAAAGGCCTGAATATCGGTGGCACCGATTCGCCGACCACTTCTCGTGGGGGTCAGGACGGAAGCCCCGAGTAGTGCTCCGACATCTACAACGAACCGCCGACGCTGCACCGTGTCCTCCTGGAGGCTGCCCTCTGATGCGACGGCGACCCGTTCCTGCGGCACTGCGAAGCCGAGTTCAGCCAGGGGGACACCCAAGAGCGCTTCCAGGACAGCCTGCTGGCCAGGGTGAGGCAACGGCGGGTTGGCGGACTCCCATCTCCTGAGATGGCGAACGCTCACCGTAGCGCGGACATCCATGCGTCGTGCCATGTCCAAGAACGCGGCAGCAAAGCTCTCCTGTGAGTAGCCGGCAGCCTTGCGCAGCTCGGCCAGTGATCGCGTTGCCACAGAACCCCCAGCAGTCATACGCGCTCTTCCGCCGGACATGCCTGCCAGACCCAAATGTCCGCTGAAACGTCCGGTCGCACGAGCCCCATGCCGCCCTCTCGGGGCGGTGAACTAGGAATACCTCGCTGGCAGATCAGACGCCAAGGAGGGATCGACCAGACCACCCGAGGGAGTGACCTCGATGTCTCCGTCCATGCCGTCAGCCCAGGTGGGCCTCAATCGGAAGCAGTCGACCTGCTGTCCGGTAACCACTGGCACCGACTTCGATGCCGCCCCTCGGGTGGCCATCAGGCCGACTGCCTGCTTGCCGTACCAGGCTGAGTCCGTGGGGGCTGCGCGGCGCCTTGTCGGAGCGAAGCTGCGGGAGTGGGAGCTGGACGCGTTGGTGGACGATGCCTTGCTGATCGTCAGCGAGCTGGCCACCAACGCCGTCGAGACCGGCTGCCAGACGCGCATGGTTGTCGCTGTGCGGCGCCCGAGCGACCGGACCGTCCGCATCCTCGTCGGTGACGGCTCCCGCGCGATGCCGGTGAGGATCCAGGCCGGGCCCTACGCGACGTCGGGTCGTGGTCTTGCGCTGGTCCACCGGCTCACTCAGGGCCGCTGGGGTGTCAGCCTCCGCCCGTTCGGGAAAGTCGTGCACGCTGATCTCTCGACGTTCGATCCGGCGTCGCGGTGAGCCGGCCGCCGAGTTGCATGTCATCGCGGACCTGGTGTTGATCAGCCGCACCCACTGATTTCCCGGCCGAGCCGCCGGCCCGGCGGCGCGGCCGGGATCGCCTCTCCTCCGCTTCCGCCTCATAAGGAGCAATGCCATGTCAGCGGGACGTATCGCCCACCAACCTGCCCAAGCCGTCGAAGCCTTGAGGGGGGCGGCCGAGTGAAGTGGAACGTGCTCAGCGATGCGCTCCGGGAGTCCGGGGCGCTGTCGGCCGACTGGGAGCCGGTGTTCCGAGGCGTGCCCCGCCGACTGTTCGTTCCGGACCGGATCCGCCACGGGGGTGAGTGGATCGACCGCAATGAACGCCCGGTCGAGTGGGGCGAGCTGGTCGGCTCCGACATCCCGCTGGTGACCCGGCTGGACGAGGACGGTCGCACGCCGTCCTCGTCCAGCTCGATGCCCACCGTCGTGGCCCAGATGCTCCGGCACCTGCAAGTCTCCGACAGTATGCGGGTGATGGACATCGGTACCGGCACGGGCTGGACGGCGGCGCTGCTGGCCCGCCGGCTCGGGGTGGAGAACGTCACCACCGTCGAGCTGGACCCTGAACTGTCCGGTGCCGCACGGCGCCGTCTGGCGGCGAACCGCCTGCCGGTCAGGGCCGTGGTCGGCGATGGCATGCTCGGCCATCCGGCGGCCGCGCCGTACGACCGGGTTCATGTCACCGCCGCCGTGCAGCGTGTCCCCGGTGCGTTGATCGAGCAGACGGTGCCCGGGGGCGTGATCGTCGTCCCGTACGGCACGGCGTTCTGCAACGGCGGGCTGCTGAAGCTCACCGTCGCCGACGACGGCCGTTCCGCGAGCGGGCCGTTCGTCGAGGACGTCGCCTTCATGTGGGTGCGGGGCCAGCGCCCCGGGAGCGGCGAGTTCGAGATCGAGGACGTCCGGCACGGCCCGTCCGAACTCGACCCCGCTGTCGTGGCGGAGGACACCGACGCCGCCTTCGCGATCGGGCTGCGGTTGCCGGGGCTGTTCCGGCAGGAGGTGTCGGCGGGCTACGACCGGCTCGGGACCGGCCGGTTGGAGGTGTGGGACGGGGTCTCGTACGCCCACTGCCGCCTGGCCGACTGGGACGGCAGGCACGCCGTCGCGCAGTCCGGCCCCCGCAACCTGTGGGACGAGGTGACCGCCGCCCACGCCCGGTGGCAGGACCAGGGCGAGCCGGGCCTCGACCGGTTCGGTCTGACCGTCACGGTCGAGGGCGAGCACCGGGTGTGGCTGGACGAGCCGGGCCACGTGGTCGGTTGATGCGAGGCAGTGAGGAGCGCGTCCCGGGCTCGCGAGCTCGGGACGCGCTGGGTTGTGCGCGCTCGCGCCGCCCGAACGGGTGATGAGGAAAGGAGTTTGACGGGGCGTTACGGAATTACGGTGAAGATTGCGGTGCCGGGTGCTTGGAGGGGCACTCGGTGCGTGAGCAAAAGAGTTACCCCGGCGGTGCGCCAACACCCCGGGGTCCGACACCAGGAGAAGAGACCTCCAGATGCAGATCCATCGTATCCCTCGGCATGCCCCCGGGTACACGATCCTGGACAACGGTCACGTCGTCCGCAAGCACTCGCTGAGTTGGGCCGCGCGCGGGCTGCTGAACTACCTGCTCAGCCTGCCGGACGGGGCGCGCGAGGACGTGCGCACGCTCGCCGCCAAGAGCATGGAGGGGCGGACGACCGTCGCGCGGGCGCTCAGGGAACTGGAGGCGGCCGGGCACTACGTGCGGCGGACCCAGCGCGATCCGCTGACCGGGCAGGTGCGGACGGTCGTTTCCTTTCATGAGGTGCCGGTGACGGGCAAGGCGGTGCACACGGTGCCGCCGCTTCCCGCGTCCCCGGCCGCCGGTGTCCCAGCTCCGGGCCATCCAGTCGCCGGGACGGCGGGAAGCCCTTCCAAGGAATCGAGGAAGAAGGAAGCGGAACAACCTTCCGTCCGTCCCTCCGAGAAGTTGACGGCCGGGATGGCACTGCTGCTCGAACTCGGGCGCAGGGAGCCCCGGATGGCCCTGGCGGGGAAGCCGCTCAGCGACCAGGCCGCGCGGGTGGAGGGGTTGCTGGCGGGCGGGTGGAGCGGTGAGGCGCTCGCCGGGATCCTGTCGGCGCCCCTGCCGGACAAGGTCACCCGCGGTGTCGGGGCGATCGTGGCGGCGCGGATCGCCGGGCTGCCGGCCGTTCCGGCACCCCGACGGGCGGGCGACGGGCCCCACAGGGCGGACGACGGGCCCCGCAGGCACGAGTGCCCCGGGCGCGGCGGGCTGTGCGGGCGGCCCGTGGCCGGGCCCGGGCAGGTGTGCGGGGCGTGCCGTTAGCGCTCCGGCGGCCGGAAGGTGACCGGGGCGTCGAAGGCGGCGCGGCGGGTCGTGCGGCGCAGGGCGCGCAGGACTGGGGTGCCGAGGGTGAGGCAGAGAACGACGGTCAGGGCGGCCCGGGGGAGGTCCCAACCCAGGGACGTGGTGAGGCAGTAGGCGGCGAAGCGGACCAGGTTGGCGGGCAGCGGGTCGCCGGGGTGGAAGGAGATGGAGCCGGCCAGGCCGCCGATGTACGGCCAGCCCTGGAGGTTCATGATCGTGCCGTACAGCAGGGACGCGGCGGCGCCGTACCCCGCGAGCAGCCAGAGCTCGCGGCGGCCGCGCAAGGAGGCGGGGCCCGGCAGCAGCCCCGCGCCCAGGCACACCCACCCCATCGCCAGCATCTGGAACGGCAGCCACGGCCCCACCCCGCCCGTCAGCAGCGCGGAGGCGAACATCGACAGCGAGCCGAGCACGAACCCGAAGCCCGGTCCGAGCACCCGCCCGGAGAGCACCATCAGGAAGAACATCGGCTCCAGCCCCGCCGTGCCCGCGCCGAGCGGCCGCAGTGCCGCGCCCGCCGCGGCCAGGACGCCCAGCAGGGCGACGGACTTGGCGTCCAGCCCGGGCGCCCCGCCGCCCGCCGAGCGGCCTTCGGAGATCTGGGCGATGACGACGGCGAGCAGCAGCGGCAGCAGCAGGGCGAACAGCCACGGCGCGTCCGCGGAGTGGCCGACCAGCGCCGACTTGGTGGAGGCGAGCAGCGGCCAGCCGAAGGCGGTCACGCCGACGGCCGTGACGAGGAGCAGCGCGGTGACGGACCGGTGCCCCAGGGGGACGGGACGAGTGCTCATGCGCTCAGCGCCTCCGCGACCTGCCCGACGGTGAGCCACGGCCCGGGCGCCAGCACCTTGGCGACCTGCGGGGCGAAGGCCGGGGAGGAGACCACCACCTCCGCGGTCGGCCCGTCCGCGACGATCTCGCCCTCGGCCAGGATCACCGTGCGGTGGGCGAGTTCGGCGGCCAGTTCGACGTCGTGGGTGGCGAGGAGTACGGCGTGGTCCTCGGCGGCGAGGGCGCGCAGGATCTCCACCAGCCGGGCCTTGGCGGCATAGTCGAGGCCGCGGGTCGGCTCGTCCAGGAGCAGCAGCGGGGGCCGGGCGGTGAGCACGACGGCGAGGGCGAGGGTGAGCCGCTGGCCCTCGGAGAGGTCGCGCGGGTGGGCGTCGTCGGCGATGCCGGGCAGCAGGCGTTCCACCAGGGCGCGGCAGGTGCCGGCGGCGGCGCCCGCGTCGGTGTCGGCCGCGGCGCACTCGGCGGCGACCGACTCGCCGTACAGCAGGTCGCGCGGTTCCTGCGGGACGAGGCCGACCTCGCGGATCAGTTCGGCGGGGCGGGTGCGGTGCGGGGTGCGGCCGCCGACCCTGACGCTGCCGGAGGCCGGGGCGTGCAGGCCGACCAGGCTGCCGAGCAGGGTGGACTTGCCGGCGCCGTTGCGGCCCATCAGGGCGGTGATCTCGCCGGGGCGGAGCGCGAGGTCCACGCCGCGCAGGGCGGGGACCGGCCCGCGCCGGACGGCGAGGCGGTCGGCAACGGCGATGGGGGTGCCGGACGAAGAACCGGCAGCGGCGGGTGTCCGGCCGTCCAGTTCGGCGCGCAGCGGGGCGGCCTTGCGGCGCGCGTCGCGGACCGAGAGCGGCAGCGGCCGCCAGCCCGCGAGCCGGCCGAGGCCGACCACCGGCGGGTGCACCGGGGAGTGCGCCATCACCTCGGCGGGCCCGCCGAGGACGGGCGGGGCACCGGGGGTGAGCAGCAGCACCTGGTCGGCGTACTGGACGACGCGTTCCAGCCGGTGCTCGGCCATCAGCACGGTGGTGCCGAGGTCGTGCACCAGCCGCTGGAGGACGGACAGCACCTCCTCGGCCGCGCCCGGGTCGAGGGCCGAGGTGGGTTCGTCCAGGATCAGTACGCGGGGGTGCACGGTGAGCACCGAGCCGATCGCGACGCGCTGCTGCTGGCCGCCGGAGAGGGTGGTCAGCGAGCGGTCGCGCAGGTCGGCGAGGCCGAGCAGGTCGAGGGTCTCCTCGACCCGGCGGCGCATCACGTCGCCCGGCAGGCCCAGGGACTCCATGCCGTAGGCGAGTTCGTCCTCCACCGTGTCGGTGACGAAGTGTGCCAGTGGGTCCTGCCCCACGGTGCCGACCAGGTCGGCGAGTTCGCGCGGCCGGTGCTCGCGGGTGTCCCGGCCGCCGACGGTGACCCGGCCGTGCAGCACCCCGCCGGTGAAGTGCGGCACCAGGCCGCTGACCGTCCCCAGCAGGGTGGACTTGCCGGAGCCGGACGGGCCCACCAGCAGGCAGAGTTCGCCCTCGGGGACGGTGAGGTCGACGCCGCTGAGCGCGGGCGCCGCGGAGTCCGCGTACCGGACGGAGACCTGCTCGAAGGTGATCACGATGCCCTCCGGGGCGGGGTCGGGGCGGCGAACGCCGGCACCAGGCCGAGCAGGACGGTCAGCACGGCGGTCAGGGGCAGCGCGGGGACGGTCGGCGGGACGACGGTGGGGGCGAAGGCGGCCGGGTCCCGCGCGGCCAGGTAGACGGTGAGGGCCGCCACGGCCGCCCCGGAACCGGCGGTCAGCCATTCCGGAAGGGCCCACGGGTCCGGCCGGTAGCGGCTTCTGATGGAGCGTCGGCCGCCGAGCAGCAGCCCGGCGAAGGCGGCGGCCAGGCCGAGCAGCAGGACGGGCGGCGCCCAGCCCGCGCCGCCGGCCGTCAGCAGCCCGTACGCGGCCAGGCAGACCCCGAGCAGCCCGGCCAGGGTGAGCGCGGCCGTCGCCCGGGCGAGCCGGCGCGGGACGTCGGCGGTGCGGCCGAAGCCCCGGGTGTCCATCGCGGCGGCCAGCGCGATGGACCGCTCCAACGCGCCCTCCAGCACCGGGATTCCGACGCTCAGCACGGCGGCGACGCCCTTGTCGGTGCGGCCGCGCAGGCGCCGTGCGGCACGCAGCCGGCGGACGTCCGCGACCAGGTTGGGTGCGAAGGTCATCGCCACGACGACGGCGACGCCCGCCTCGTAGAGCGCGCCGGGCAGGGTGCGCAACAGGCGGGCCGGGCTGGCCAGGGAGTTGGCGGCGCCGACGCAGATCAGCAGGGTGGCCAGCCGCAGCCCGTCGTACAGTGCGGCGAGCAGCCCCTCGGCGGTGACCCGGCCGCCGATCCGCACGCCCTGCGCCCAGACGGGCAGCGGGAGTTCGGGCAGGGTGAACAGCACGTGGGTGCCGGCGACCGGCGAGCCGAGGAACACGGCGAACACCAGCCGGATGCCGAGCACCAGCAGGCCCAGCCGCAGGAACGCCCCGTACGAGCGCGACCAGGGCGCATCGCCGCGCCGGGCCGCGACCACGTACCCGGCGACGGCGGCGAGCAGCAGCAGGATCGCCGGGTTGGTGGTGCGGGTGGCCGCCGCGCCCAGCCCGAGCGCCCACAACCACCAGGCCCCGGGGTGCAGTTGACGGGGGCCGGTGGGCGGCCGGGTGCTACGGGCGGTGCTGCTCACGGTGTTTCCTGGGTGGGGGACTAGGAGTGACGGCGGCGGCGCGCCTGCCGGACGGCACCGCCGGCGAGGACGGCGAGCAGCGCGCCACCGGCGATCAGGCCGATGTCGGGGCCGCTGCCGCTGCTGCCGCCGCCCTGGTCGGCGGTCCGGGCCGCGCCCGCCGCGCCGATCCGGTCGCCGCAACCCGCTTGCGGGTACCCGGCGATGGCGCACAGCAGCCCGTTGGTGTCGTAGCGCAGCGGCGGGGCGACGGCGGCCAGCACCTCGGCCGAGGTGGCGCGGGGCGCGACGGCGGCGCAGGCGGTCCGCTGCCCGGGCACCGGGGCGGCGGGCGAACCGGCGTCCTCGGCGGTCCCGAAGTCCAGCACGACGGCCACCCGCTTGCGGCCCTCCTGGGCGGGTGTGTCCGCGCAGATCTCCGTGAAGCTCCCGGCGGTCCGGGGCTTCGCGGCGTCCTGCCCGCCGTCCGGGCTCAGCGCGTACCGCCACCCGTCCACCGAGCCGTCCGGCGGCACCGCGACGGCGGGCCCCTGCTGCTGGTACGTCCAGGCTCCGCCCTCGGCGCCGCGCCAGAACGACCAGTAGCGGTAGCCGGCGGCCTGCGCGGGAGCGGCGGAGGCGAGCACCAGCACCGCCCCGAGGAGGGGCAGCAGCAGCGCGGCGACGGCCCGGCGGGTGCGGACGTCGGCGCCCGCCGGGGCGGGGCGGGGTGCGGGGCGCATCAGAGGTGGGGGTTGCGCTTGCGCTGGAGGCTGAGCACGAGGCCGCCGCCGATGCCGACGAGGAGGCCGACGCCGATGAGCCAGTACTGGCCGATGCCGCCGTCCTTCTTCTCCTTCGGGGCCTCCGTCGCCGAGGCGGCGGCTTCGGCGGCCTTGGGCGCCGGGCCGAGGGCGGTGAGCTGGCCGGTCAGGGCGGCGGTGTCGCGGTGGGCGGCCTGGGCGACCAGCAGGAGGGTGGCGGTGGCGCCGGCGTCGGTGCCGCCCTTGGTCCAGGTGGCGCCCTCCTTGGTGAGCCAGTCGACGGCGCCGGCGGCCTGCTGGGGGTGGCCGCTCTGGCTGAGGGCGAGGGCGGCCCAGGCGGTGGCGGTGTAGTCGGGGGTGGGGGCGGCGCCCGGGGTGGTGAGGGTGAGGTGGTCGCCGCCGGCCGCGAGCTGGGCGGTCAGGTAGGCGCCGACGGCCTCGCCGGACTCCGCGTGCGTAACCGGGGCCGAGGAGGCCGAGGAGCCCTGGGCGGCCGGGGCGTCGGAGGCGCACGCCAGGGCCTTGGGCGCGGCGTCGGCGTGCACCGAGCCGGCGACCGGCAGGTGGCCGCCGCTCGCGGCGAGCGCGGCCTGGGCGCTGGCCAGGGCGTTCGGGGTGAGGGCGCCGACGGCCGGGTCGAACTGGTAGGCGAAGGCGCCGCGCTGGTCGGCGGGGGCGGCGCAGCCGAGCTGGAAGAGGGCGAGCCCGTCGAAGGCGGACCGGCCGGCCTTGGCGACGCCGGCCGGGTCGGTCTTGGCGGCGAACAGCGCGTTGACGGCGAGGCCGGTGGAGTCGGCGTCGCCGGGGCTGCCCGGGTTGTAGGCCCAGCTGCCGTCGGCGTTCTGGTTGGCCTTGAGCCAGCCGACGCCCTTGTCGACGGCTTCCTGGTGCCCGCCGAGGGCGACCAGGGCCTGGACGGCGACGGCGGTGGCGTTGCTGTCCTCGGTCTTGGGGTCGCAGGCCGCGCCGGCGGCCCGGTACGACGGCCAGCCGCCGTCCTCGCACTGCTGCCCGGTGAGCCAGCCGACGGCCGAGTCGGCCGGGGTGACCTTGGCCGCCGCCAGCGCGGTGAGCGCGAGCGACTGTCGCCAGACGCCGTCGTACGTCGGGTCGCCCTTGCCGTACAGCCCGTCGGGGAGGGCGGCGGGGGTCGGCGCGGGGCTGTCGGCGAGGGCCGGGCCGGCGGCGATGCCGGTGAGCAGCGCGGCGGACAGGGCGGCGGCGCCCAGGCGGGCGGCGGTCAGCATGGTGCGGGTGTGCCTTTCGGTGAGCGGTGGTGGCCCGGGCGGGGCCGTTCCGTAGTCCTCGACGGTGCCGGGCGCGTGCGTCCGGACGGGCCGCTCGCCCCTCCCCGGGCGCTCCGACTCGTCCGGGCGGCCGAGGGCGGGCACCGGTCTCACGGCTGCGGGGTCAGCGCCGGATTCGCACCGGCTTTCCCCGGGGGAGGAGCGGGATGGAGTTGTGCCGACTGTCGACTCTAGCCGCCGCAGCACGACGAGCGGCCCGGGGCGGGCAGGAACAGGTTCCAGTCGGCGGCGGGAGGAGGACGGTTCACGGCAGGGTGAGCAGCCGGGCCGCGGTGTGCAGGTCGGCCCGTACCTCGGCGATCGAGGCGCGGCCGGAGAGCCAGGCGACCAGTGCCGAGTGCCAGGTGTGCTCGATCACCCGCACCGCCGCGCGCTGGCTCCCGGTGGGCGGTCCGGACTGGCCGATCGCGTCCAGGATGAGCTGTCCGGTGGCCACGCTGACCTGGTCCACCTCGGCCCCGACCGAGCGGTCCGCGAAGGACAGCGCCCGGACCATGGCCTCGGCCAGCAGCGGCTCGCGCTGCAGCGCGTGGAAGGCCCGGGTGAGGGTGTCGGCGACTCGCAGCGCCGGTTCGAGGTCGGTCGGCGGGTGGCGCCGGATGTGCTCGTGGAGGCCCTGCAGCTGCTCCAGCATCACCGCCACCAGCAGGTGCACCTTGGACGGGAAGTACCGGTAGAGCGTGCCGAGGGCGACCTGCGCGCTCTCCGCGACCTCCCGCATCTGCACCGCCTCGTACCCGCCGCGCACCGCCAGTGCGGTGGCGGCCCGCAGGATGCGCCGGCGCCGTTCGGCCTGGCGCGCGGTCAGCGGCGGCTCGCCCGGAGGGGAGACCGGCGGCAACGTCGAAGGAGGGGGTGGCGGCAAGGGTGCTCCCGGGCGGGCGAGAGTGGCGGCGTGCTCCACATGGTCGGCAGGATTCGGCGTGGCGGGAATCACCAGCCCTGGCTCCTGGGGAAAAGCTACGGGCCGGTATCTTCGAGGTCTCTCATTGTTCACGTGGTCGACGACGAGTTCCCCAGCCATTGAAACCTGATCTACTTTAGCGACCGGAAGCACGACCGGCAGCACCGATAGCAGCTAGAGAAGAGGGCCCAGGATGACCGCGCAGCCGCTGCGGATTGCCCTGCTGTCGTACCGCGGTGACCCCTTCTGCGGGGGTCAGGGCGTGTACGTACGACACCTCTCCCGCGAGCTGGCGCGGCTCGGCCACCACGTGGACGTGATCGGCGCCCAGCCCTACCCGGTGCTCGACGAGGTCGACGGCCCCGGCTCGGTGCGCCTGGTGGAGCTGCCCAGCCTGGACCTCTACCGCGCCGACGACCCCTTCCGCACCCCGGCCCGGGGCGAGTTCCGCGGCCCGGTGGACGTGCTGGAGTTCGCCACCATGCGCACCGGCGGCTTCCCCGAGCCGCTCACCTTCTCGCTGCGCGCCCGCCGGTACCTGGCCGCCCACAAGGGCCGCTACGACGTGGTCCACGACAACCAGACCCTCGGCTACGGCCTGCTCGGCCTGGCCCGGCACGGCTTCCCGCTGGTCACCACGATCCACCACCCGATCACCGTGGACCGGCAGCTGGAGCTGGACGCCGCCACCACCCGGGGCAAGCGGCTCTCGCTGCGCCGCTGGTACGCCTTCACCCGGATGCAGCGCCGGGTCGCCGCCCGGCTGGACCACGTGATCACCGTCTCCGGGACCTCGCAGCGCGAGATCGCCGAGCACCTGGGCGCCGCGCCGGACGCGATCTCGGTGGTGCCGATCGGTGCCGACACCCGGCTCTGGTCGCCCTCGGCGGAGATCGGGCGCGTCCCCGGCCGGATCGTCACCACCTCCAGCGCGGACGTCCCGCTGAAGGGCCTGGTCTTCCTGGTCGAGGCGCTCGCCAAGGTGCGCACCGAGCGGGACGCCCACCTGGTGGTGGTCGGCAAGCCGCAGAAGGAGGACGGGCCGGTGGCCGAGGCGGTGCGCCGCTTCGGGCTGGCCGGGCACATCGAGTTCCGCAGCGGACTGACCGACCGCGAGCTGGTCGACCTCTACCGCTCGGCCGAGGTGGCCTGCGTCCCCTCCCTGTACGAGGGCTTCTCGCTGCCCGCCGCCGAGGCGATGGCCACCGGCACCCCGCTGGTCGCCACCACCGGCGGGGCGATCCCCGAGGTGGCCGGGCCGGACGGGGAGACCTGCCTGGCGGTGCCGCCGGGGGAGGCGGACGCGCTGGCCGCCGCGCTCGGCCGGCTGCTGGACGACCCCGAGCTGCGGGCCGGACTCGGCGCGGCCGGACGGCAGCGGGTGCTCGCCCGGTTCACCTGGGAGCGGGCCGCCGAGCTGACCGCCGAGGCCTACCGCGCGGCGATCGCCACCGGCGCCGGCGCCCGGGCCCGCTCGGGGCCGGGCTGGCGGTACGTGGCCTAGGGCCCTGTCGACGCGCACGGGCGGACGGCGCCGTCCCGGTCGGCCGCCCGGCCGGTGGCGGCGGGTCGGTGACGACGGGTCGGTGACGGCGGGTCGGGGCCCGCCCGGCGCAGTGCGACGTGCTGAACGAAGGCCTGACGAGGCGTCAAGAACGCTTGGCAGCAATAGGAATGGGAGTCCAGCAGTGCTGACCGTCGATTTCTCGCGCTTCCCGCTCGCCCCTGGCGACCGGGTGCTCGACCTGGGCTGCGGCGGGGGCCGGCACGCGTTCGAGTGCTACCGCCGCGGCGCCAACGTGATCGCCCTCGACCAGAACGCCGGGGAGATCGCCGAGGTCAGGAAGTGGTTCGCGGCGATGGAGCAGGCCGGTGAGGCCCCCGAGGGGGCGTCGGCGGTCGCGATGGAGGGCAACGCGCTGGCGCTGCCGTTCGAGGACGAATCCTTCGACAAGATCATCATCTCCGAGGTGATGGAGCACATCCCGGACGACAAGGGCGTGCTCAACGAGATGTTCCGGGTCCTCAAGCCGGGCGGCCTGCTCGCCGTGACCGTGCCGCGTTGGCTGCCCGAGAAGATCTGCTGGGCCCTGTCCGACGAGTACCACGCGAACGAGGGCGGCCACATCCGGATCTACCGGGGCGACGAGCTGCTCGGCAAGCTCAAGGACGCCGGCCTGGAGCCGTACGGCACCCACCACGCGCACGCGCTGCACTCGCCGTACTGGTGGATCAAGTGCGCGGTCGGCGTCGACAACGACAAGGCGCTGCCGGTGAAGGCGTACCACCAGCTGCTGGTCTGGGACATCGTCGGCACCCCGGTGATCAGCAGCCTCACCAAGGCCGCCGAGCGGGCGCTCAACCCGGTGATCGGCAAGAGCTTCGTCGCGTACGCCTCCAAGCCCAACCGCGCGCCGGGCAGGACGGCATGACCGCCGCCGTCCCCGAGGTGCTGCTGCTCGACGGGGTGCTCGACGCCGAGCAGGCCGCCGACACCGTCCGCAGCATCCTGGCCGAGCAGCGCCCCGACGGCGCCATACCGTGGTTCGCCGGCCACCACCTCGACCCCTGGGACCACACCGAGGCCGCGATGGCCCTCGACACGGCCGGCGAGCACGCCGCCGCCGAGGCCGCCTACCGCTGGCTCGCCGCCGCCCAGAACCCGGACGGTTCCTGGTACGCCGCCTACACCGACGGCGTGGTCACCGACCGGGCCAAGGAGAGCAACTTCTGCGCGTACGTCGCGGTCGGGGTCTGGCACCACCACCTCAGCACCGGCGACGACGCCTTCCTGGAGTGGATCTGGCCGGTCGTCCGGCGCGCCCTGGACTTCATCGTCGGACTGCGGCTGCCCGGCGGCCCGATCGCCTGGCGGGTCTCCGAGGACGGCACCGCCACCGACGAGGCGCTGCTCACCGGCTCGTCCAGCATCCTCCACGCGCTGCGCTGCGGCCTGGCCGTCGCCGAGTACCTGGAGGAGCCGCAGCCCGACTGGGAGCTCGCGGCCGGGCGGCTGGGGCACGCCGTCTCCCACCACCCCGAGCGGTTCCTGGACAAGGACCGCTACTCGATGGACTGGTACTACCCGGTGCTCGGCACCGGCCTGCGCGGCGACGCGGCGGTGGCCCGGATCGAGCGGGACTGGGAGCGCTTCGTCGTCCCCGGCCTCGGCGTGCGCTGCGTCAGCGACCGCCCGTGGGTGACCGGCGGGGAGAGCGCCGAGCTGGCGCTCGCGCTCTGGGCGATCGGCCAGTCCGACCGCGCGGTGGACATCCTGCGCTGGATCCAGAAGCACCTGCGGCACGAGGACGGCTCGTACTGGACCGGGTACGTCTTCGAGGACGACGCGATCTGGCCGGAGGAGCGCACCACCTGGACGGCCGGGGCGCTGCTGCTCGCGGTGGCCGCGCTCGGCGGGGACCCGGCGACGGTCTCGGTCTTCGGCGGGGAGCAGCTGCCGGCCGGGCTGGTGGTCGAGGACTGCTGCTGAGCCGGGCGCGCGTGCGGTAGCCGTACGCGCGTACGGGCAGCCGGGCCTGCGAGCGGGCAGTCGGACGCGTACGACGGTCGGTCGCGCGTACGGAAGGCGAGCGCTCATGCGGAAGGGGCGGGACCGGAGAACCGGTCCCGCCCCTTCGCGGTACGTGCCCGCGGGCGGTCAGCCGCGCTGGATGCCCGTGGTGTCGGCCAGCACGCCCTGGCTGCCGTCCGGCAGCTGCGCGACCAGCGCGGCGCCGCGCTGCTCGACGGCCAGGTACCAGGTGCCCGGCACGACCTCGCCGACCGGGGCGCCGGCCGGGTTGTCCTTCGGGGCCAGCTGGCGTGGGGCCGGGACGGCGAACCAGAACGGCTGGAAGTCCGCCGCCGGGGCGGCCGCCTGCTGCTGCGCGGCCGGGGCCGGCTGCGGCACCGGGGTGCCGGCGTCGTGCGGCTGGACCGGCTGGCCGGGCTGCGGCTGGCCGGCGCCCGGGTAGCCGTAGCCGCCCTGGCCGCCGAACGCCGGGTCGTGGCCCTGGGCCGGGTAGCCGTACTGACCGGGCTGGCCGGGCGCACCCGGGTGACCCGGCTGGCCCGGGTAGCCGTACTGGCCGGGGACGGCCGCCGGGCGGTCGGAGACCAGCGGGGCCTTCAGCGCGGGCACCAGGGGGCTCGCGGCGGCCGCGCCGGCGAGCACGATCAGCGCGATGAAGCCGAGCCAGGCGCCGAAGCCGTGGCTGACGTTCGGGCCGTACGGGCTGGCGCCCAGGGACCAGACCGAGGTCCACAGCGCGGCGACCGCGAAGGCGATGCCCCACTGGTCCAGTCGCAGGCCGAGGACCTGTCGGTTGGCCGCGGCCTGGCCCTGGAAGCGCTGCACCAGGATCAGCGCGGCGGCGACGATGCCGAGCAGGTAGATCGAGGGCAGGACGGGGAACAGATCGGTGCTCCACGCGTTCTTTGAGGCGTCCGCACAGAGCCGACCGCTGCAGTCCGCGGCCAGATAGGGCAGGAAGGAGGCGATGAAGAGCAGGACGGCCGCGCCTGCGACGGCGGCGTCTCCCCTGGTGAGAGCGCGCAGATTCACTAACGTTCCCCTCGTTGACGTGTCGTGGACGGTGGTTCGTGCGGTCGGGCCGACCGGCCGAAACTCCCGAACGGACCAGAAGCCTAGGCCCATCCGTCCTGCCGGTGCACGGCGGGACCGGGAATGGGGCGAAGTCGTTGCAAACCGTGCGGTCCGGGCGGAGCGTCGTCCTCCGGGGGTGTGCGGTTCAACTCCCGTGTCGCTCTTCGGTCTTCTCTTGGGTCGTCAGGAACGCGGTCAGTGCGTCGGCGATCCCCTGGGCCGCCTGTTGGCGCCACTGAGGGTCCGTCATCCGCTTCGCGTCCGTCGAGTTGCGCATGTTACCGCACTCGATGAACACCTTGGGGACGGTGGAGAGGTTGAGGCCGCCCAGGTCGGAGCGGGTGTCCAGGCCGTCCTTGGCGGTGTAGTCCGCGTACGGTTCGCCGGTCGCGGCGTGGAACCGCTCGCGCAGCAGGAGGCCGAGCCGGTGCGAGGGATCGACGATGGCCGCGTTGTCCGCCTTTCCGGCCACCACCCTGGCGGGCATGATCACGTGGAATCCGCTGCCGCTCGCCGGGCCGCCGTCCCCGTGCACCGAGAGCGCGACGTCGGCGTGCGCGTCGGCGCCCGCGCGGGCGCGTTCGTCGATGCACGGGCCCCAGGGGCGGTCGCCGTCCTGCGC
The DNA here is from genome assembly GCF_042677365.1 of Kitasatospora sp. NPDC127116. NCBI lineage: Bacteria > Bacillati > Actinomycetota > Actinomycetes > Kitasatosporales > Streptomycetaceae > Kitasatospora > Kitasatospora sp. NPDC127116. The sequence continues at coordinate 28,975 of NZ_JBHXTL010000048.1, read as the reverse complement.
CAGCACCACCTTGGCGCCCCGGGCGGTCAGGATGGCGCGGGCCCGGCGGGAGACGTCCAAGGTGTACTCGGCCTCGGAGTAGCCCGCGTTGGTCTCGGTGCCGGTGGTGTCGCACTCCTTGCGGGTGTTGCCGATGTCCACCTGGCGGTTGATCTCGGCGGTGTGGGCGGAGTTGCCGGGGTTGTGGCCGGGGTCGAGCAGGACGGTGCGGCCGGCCAGGCCGGTGGCGGTGTCGGCGGGCGGGGCCGGGGTCCCGGCCGAGGGGGCGCCGCCGGTGGGGCCGCTGTCGGTGGGCGCCGGTGCGACCGGAGGGGTGAGGGGTGTGCCGGTGGCGGCCGGCTGGTCCGTGGCCGGCTGGTCCGTGGCCGTCGGAGCCGGGGGCTCGGCGGCCGGGGCCGAGCCCGGGGACGACGTGGCCGGGGCCGCCGCGGCGCCCGCCGGGCCGGAGTGGTCGAGGGCCCGCCAGCCGAACCAGCCCGCCGTGCAGAGCGGAACGGCCACGGCCGCGGCCGTGGTGGCGCGCAGCAGGGCGGAGCGGCGGGGCGGTCGGGCGGCGGAACCGGTCACTGGTCGGTCAGATCCTGTCCTGGGTGCGCGGAGTCAGACCGTAGTTCTTCGCGATCACGTTCCACTTGGTCATGAAGTCCGTCTTCGCCTGGGTGGCCTTCGGGTTGAGCTCGTCCGCGCGCTTCTTGTCAGGGGTGGCCGGGGCCCTGCCGGTGCAGCCCTGGGCGGCGACGGCGCGCGCCCAGCTCGCGTACGCCTTGTCGATGTCGGCCGACAGCTGCCAGGCGGACTTCAGCGAGTTCACCGCGTCCGCGCCGCCCGGCACGTCCGTGACGGTCAGTTGGGAGAGCTTGGCCAGCAGGGCGGCCCGCTGGCTCGCGCCGTTGTCGAAGTCCTGCGCGGCGCTCTCGATGTCGGCCTTCGGCGGGCAGCTGGTCACCTTGGCGACGGCGCTGCCGATCGGGGCCTTGGCGTTCTCGCCCTCGCTGAGCAGACTGTCCAGCGCCTGGGCCTGCGTGCCGGCGGCCGGACCGGGGCCGGTCGCGGTCGGGGACGGCGTGCCGGCGGGCGAGCCGGAGGCGCTCGCTGCGGCGCTCGGCGCGCCGTCCGTGCCCGTGGGCGCGGGGGCGGGCGGCAGGTTGTCCGGGCCGGTCGCCGGGGCGGAGGCCGGGGCGGGCACGGCCCGGTCGTCCTTGTCGCCGCCCTGGAGGGCGAACAGCAGGCCGCCGCCGATCGCCAGCACCAGCAGCAGTGCCGAGCCGATCAGCAGCGGGGTCCTGCGGTTGGTGGGCCGGTCCTCGTCGTCCCCGTGGCCGGTCGGATAGTCGGGCTGGGTGCCGTAAGGAGGCTGGGCGCCGTACGGGGACTGCGGCGGGGCGGCGGGCGGCTGCAGGAGGTAGTCGTAGCCGGCGGCCTGCTGCGGTGCCTGCTGCGGGGCGTGGGACTGCGGACCCGCATGGGAGGGGAACGGCGAGGCCGGGGGCGGGGCGGCCGGGGGCGGCGGAGCGGCGGGGAACAGCCGGGCGGTCGGCGGATCGTAGCCGGGCGAGGCGGCCAGGTACGGGCGGGCGCCCAGCGGCGGGCCCTGGTCGCCGACGGCGCCGGGCACGGACGGCGGGGCCGTCGGGCCGGGGTGGGCGGCGGCCTGCGGAGCCGCGGACTGCGGGGCCGCGGGAGGCTGGGGGGCGGCGGGAGCCCCGGGGGCGGACTGGGCTTCGGCCGGGCGCTGCGGGCCGCGCACCCAGCCGCCGGCACCGCCGCGCGCGGTGGGGTCCCAGACCGCCGGAGCGCTGTTCTGCTGGTCCGTCATGTCGCTGCTGGCCCCCACCGTCCGCCGATGATCTGCGCTCTGCCTGGTGCTGCGCGGCCACCGTACCGTTCGAACCCCCGCCCGACAGCCCCGGCACGACGTTAGAGCATCGGTGCGGGGACGCGGGAAGGAACGCGCTACCGGGCGGCTCGGCGCAGGACCCGCAGGGAGCCCGTCACCGAGACCTCCTCGAAGCCCTCGGCCAGCGCCCGCAGGTACACCCGGTACGGGGCCTGGCCGCCGTCCGCCGGATCCGGGAAGACGTCGTGCACCACCAGCAGGCCCTCCGGCGCCAGGTGCGGCACCCAGCCCTCGTAGTCGCCGGTCGCGTGCTCGTCGGTGTGCCCGCCGTCGATGAACACCAGGCCCAGCGGGCGCCCCCACAGCGCGGCGATCCGCGGCGAACGGCCGACCAGCGCCACCACGTGCTCCTCCAGCCCGGCGGCGTGCAGGGTGCGGCGGAACCTCGGCAGGGTGTCCATCAGCCCGACCTCGGGGTCGACCAGCGTCGAGTCGTGGTACTCCCAGCCGGGCTGCTGCTCCTCCGAACCGCGGTGGTGGTCGACGGTCAGCGCGACGGTCCCGGCCTCCCGCGCCGCCGCCGCGAGCAGGATCGCCGAGCGGCCGCAGTAGGTGCCGATCTCCAGCACCGGCAGCCCGGTGCCGCGTGCCACCGCCACCGCCGCCGCGTACAGTGCGAGCCCCTCGTCCACCGGCATGAACCCGGTGGCCTCCTCGAACGCCGCCAGCACCTCGGGCGCCGGCTCGGCGCTCAGCAGCAGGTCGGACATGCGGTGCTCCTCGGGGGTCGGGACGCGGGCGGACGTGCACGGACCCTACTCGACGGTAGCGGCGGCGACGGCGCCGGGGCGGCCGGGGCGGCCGGGGCCGCGCGGGCTCACGGTGCCCGGCCCGCGAGCAGTCGGTGCCCGCCCAGTGCCCGTCCGGTGCTCAACCGGCGAGCAGCTCGGCGGCGATCCGGGCGCGGTGCGGGGCCAGCTCGGCGGCAATCGCCCCGGCCTCGGCGGGGGCGGCGGTGACGGCGGCCGGCCGGGCCTCCGCGCGCTCGACCAGCGCGATCCGCAGATGGGTCGGCGGGTGGGTGGAGTCCACGGCGACGCGGTCACGGGCGCTGAGCCGCAGCAGGCGCTCGCGCTCGGTGGCGGGGACGGAGCCGAGGTGCTCGCGCAGGCGCTCCCAGAGCAGGTCCGGGGCGGGCGGCTTCGGCGGCTCCGGCTGCTCGGCCGTCCGGCCCCGGCCGCGGCGGACCGTCCGGGGACGCCGGCGCTCCTCGGCGCGGATCCGGTCCACGGCCGTGCACACCGGGCCGAACAGCAGGAAGGTCGAGAGCATGCCACCGGCCGCCTCGCTGCCGCCGACCCGGACGGCGAGGGCGTCCGCTCGGTACTCGGCCTGCTGTCCGGCGCGGGAGGTGAGCCGGTCGAACAGGTACAGGCCCTGGAGCAGCAGCCAGGCGACGGCCCGCAGGACGACCGCGCCGACCATCGCGCCGATCCGGATCAGCAGCGAGACCTCGTCGCCGGGCCGGCGGCCCGGACGGTCGGGCCGGACCATGTCGTACCAGGCCGCGAGCGCCACGATCGCGCTGTGCAGCCAGAACGAGCGCCGGTGGTCGCCGTTGACGTGATGGCCGAACTCGTGGCCGAGCAGGGCGATCCGCTGCCGGTCGTCCAGCACCTCCCAGAGCGGCAGACCCAGCCGGAGGACGGGACGGCGGCGCAGCCCCACCAGCCCGTAGGAGGCGTTGAACTCGTCGGTGACCTGGATGGCGGCCACCGGCGCGGCACCGAGCTCGGCGGCAACCCGGTCCGCCAGCCCGTACAGCGCCGGAGCCGAGGCCCGGTCGAGGACGTTCTCGCGCGGCAACCGGCCGAGCCGGGGGCGCAGCGCGACCGCGATCACCAGCGCCACCGCGCCCGCGCAGCGCTGCACCGTGTTCCCGGTGACGAGCAGCCAGAGCGCCAGGAAGAACAGGCCGACGGTGACCAGGTGGATCGGAACGGCGGCGGAGGCCAGCAGCCAGTCGCGGCGGGCGGTGGGGGAGTCGCCGCCCGCGGCCTGCTCCTCGAACAGCCGGTCGGTGCGGTCGGCCGCCGCCCGCTCGCGCCGGGTGGGCGCGGCGGTGCCGTCCTGACCGGGGGACAGGTTCCAGTCGCAGGCCGGGCACCAGGCGGTGAAGCGCCGGTCGGCGGTCAGCGCGGCGTCGCAGCGGGGGCAGGGCCCGCCGTGGGCGGCCGGCTCGGCGGAGATCGGCGGCGACGTCGGTGGGGACGTCGGTGGGGACGTCTGCGGGGGTATCGACACGGTGGTGATCATGGCGTGTTCCGGTGGTGGAAGGACAGTGGATCCGCACAGTTCCGCCGGCCGCTTGTTGTGGAACGCGTTCTCGTCGCGCCGCGCCGCCCGTGCCAGAATCGGCGCGACCGCCGATCCGAGGAACACCAGGCACCCCGGGAGCAGCACCATGCGCGCAGCCGTCCTGCACAAGACCGGCCAGGAGACCCTCGACGTCCGCGAGGACGTGACGGCCGTGGGCTTCGGGCCGGGCACCGTACGGGTCCGGATGCGCGCCGCCAGCCTCTGCCACTCGGACCTCTCCGCGATGAGCGGCGTGCTGCCGCAGCCCGCGCCGTTCGTCCCCGGGCACGAGGGCGCCGGGGACGTGGTGGAGGTGGGCGAGGGCGTCACCGGCCTCGCCGCCGGTGACCGGGTGGTGCTCTGCTGGATGGCCCCGTGCGGCCGCTGCGACCACTGCCGCCGGGACCGCGGCCACCTGTGCATCGCCAGCCTGCGCGGCCTCGGCGCCCCGGGCTTCCGGATCGCCGAGGGCGAGCTGAACGCCTCAGGCTTCTACGGCACCGGGGCCTTCGCCGAGGAGGTCGTGGTCGCGGCGAACGCCGTCATCAAGGTGCCCGCCGACCTCCCCTACGAGGCCGCCGCGCTGATCGGCTGCGGAGTGACCACGGGCATCGGCGCCGCCGTGAACACCGCCCGGGTCGAGCCCGGCGCCTCCGTCGCGGTGATCGGGGCGGGCGGGGTCGGTGTGGCCACCGTGCAGGGCGCCCGGGTCTGCGGCGCCGGCCGGATCACCGTCGTCGACCCGGTGGCCTCGCGCCGCGAGCGCGCCCTGGCCTTCGGCGCCACCGAGGCGATCGCGCCCGAGGACCTGAAGGCGGCGGCCAAGAAGCTGCCCGGCGGCGGCTTCGACTACGTCTTCGAGGCGGTCGGCCGCGCGGCCACCGTCCGGGCCGGCTACGAGGCCGCCCGGCGCGGCGGCGCGGTGGTGGTCATCGGCGCGGGCGCGCAGGACGACCTCGCGCAGTTCACCATGGGCGAGCTGTTCTTCAACGAGAAGCGCCTGCTGCCCTCGCTGTACGGCGGGGCGACGGTGACGCGCACCATCGGGCTGGTCGTGGACCTCTGGCGGGCCGGGCGGATCGACCTCGACGGGATGGTCACCCACCGGGTGGGGCTCGCGGACGTCAACGAGGCGATCGCGCAGATGCGCAGCGGCGAGGCGCTGCGGACGGTCGTCACGATGGACTGAGGGCCGGGCCGGGCCGGGGGCGGGACGCGGGGACGGCCGGGCGGGGCCCGGGGAAGAGCGAGGGCCCGCCGGGGGAGTCCGTGCTCTCCCGGCGGGCCCTCGGGCGCGGCACCGCCGTGCGGTGCTGCTGCGCGGTGCCCTTGGTGCCGACGCCCCGGTGGTGGCGCGGTCAGCCCCGCGCGCCGGCCGCGCGGTGGCGGCCGTGCGGGTCGGTCTCCGGGCTGTCGTCGTCGGCGGAGCCACCGCGGTGGCGGCCGTGCGACCCGGTGTCCTTGGCCGTCTTCTCGTCGGCGTCGGTCCCGGTAACCGCGGGTCCGGTGGTGTCGGTGAGGGTGTCGGACATGAGATTCGTCTTTTCCGTGCGGAGGGTGCGGGTCATCGGCGCCCGGCCGGCGCCGGTGGCGCACGGTCGGGTCCCCGATCGGGTGCTCGGTACGCGCCCGTAGCCGGTGATCACGGCCCGTGCCCCGGCCACCATAACGGCCGGGACGGGCGAGATCCTATCGAGATCCTGACGCGAGTCCCGTGCTGGTCCGGGGCCCGGGGCCGGGCCGGCGGCGCACCGGCTCGCGGTGGACCGGGGGCGGTGTCCGGAGGTCGCCGGGCCGGGCCGACGGCCCGCGCTCACCTGCGCAGTTCACTCGGATCGCCCAGCGCGGCATCGGGGCCGCCCGGCCGTGCGGGAGGGTCCGTGAGGGTCCGGGAAGGTCCGGGAGTTCGTGATCTTCGGCGGGCGGAGGGCGGATCAGCCCGGACGGCCGGTCCGCAGGAACGTGGCCAGCAGCTCGTGCAGGACGGCGGCGCCCTCGTCGGCGAGCACCTCGTGCCCGGAGCCCGCCGCCTCGACGTACCGGAAGTCCTCGCCCTCGACCCGGCCGATCCGCAGCAGTTCGTGCCGCAGCGACCGGGACTGGCTCACCGGCACGACCTCGTCCCGGTTGCCGTGCACCATCAGCAGCGGCGCGCTCAGCCGGTGTGCGAGTTGCAGGACGTCGCGCGGTCCGCGGGCGTCGGAGATCGGCTCGCCACCGCCCAGGCGGGTGGCCAACGCCCCCACGGGGGGCGCCGCTTCGGCCAGCAGCCGGGCGCCGGACAGGAACGGTGCGACCACCGCGCAGCGGGCGACCTGCCCGGCCGGCGCGTGCGCGGCCGCCAGCAGCGCGAGGAAGGCGCCGTAGCTGACCCCGAAGAGGGCGGGCGGCTCCAGGCCCAGGGCGGCGCGCTGGCCGGCGATGCCGTCCAGCAGGTACAGGACGTCGTCCAGGTCGGGGCCGCCCCAGGCGCCCCGGATGGCCAGCGCGTGCGCCACGCCGTAGCCGGTGGAGCCGCGCTGGTTGGGCGCGACCACCGCCAGGCCCTCGGCGGCCATCCGCTGCAGCGCCGGGTCGAACTCCAGCCGCCAAGCGTCCGCCGGGCCGCCGTGCAGCGCCAGCACCAGGTGCGGGCTGCTCAGCCAGCTGTCCCCGCCGTACACCACGGCCTCCAACGGGCCTGCCGGGCCCGCCAGTTCGAGGCTCTGCGCGGGCTGCCAGCGGCCGCCGTCGCCGGGCGGGGTGCTGCCGTCCAGCCGCCAGCCGGGCGGTGTGGTCCGTACCGGGCGCATCCCACCGGGCTGCCAGGGCAGGACGGTGTCCCGCCACGGGCCGGGCAACCCCGAGGCCAGCGGCGCGAGTTGAAGCGGCAGCGGTACCGGGGCGGAGGCGGCCGGGAGCGGGCCGTGCGCCAGCAGCGCGTCGACGTCCAGGGTGGCCAGCGCCGTCGGACGGTCGGGCGAGGAGTACGGCAGCCGAAGCCCGGCCTCGCCCCAGTGGCCGACCGCGCCGAGTCGCCCGGGCGGCGCCGGCAGCGGGTCCAGCCGTCCGGTGGCGGGCCGCCACAGCGCGAGTGTCGAGCCCGCGCCGTGGTCGATCTGCACCGCGACCCGGGGGCCGTCCGCCGCCACCCGCAGGGCCACCGGCCGCAGGAGCATGCCCGCGACGTGCAGGCACTCCGGGAACCGCAGCGGCTCCCCGGTGCCGAGGAGACCCCAGCCGAGCCGGTCGGTGCCGGGCGCGTCGCTGCGCACCATCGCGAACCGGCTTTCCGGGTCGAACAGGACGAGGCGGTCGTTGCTGTGCGGGCCGATCTCCAGCAGCGGGGTGGTGCGGCCGGTGCGCAGGTCGAGCACCACGCTGCGGACCAGGCCGTCGTTCACCCGGTCCAGCGCGAGCAGTGTGCCCGTACGGTCGAGCCAGGTGCCGCCGCCGTGCAACCCGGGGATCTCGGCGACCTGTTCGGGCTCGCTGCCGTCCGTCCGCACCAGCCAGGCGGTGGTCGCCGGGCGGGTGTCGCTGCCGAGGGCGACCGCCACCGGCGTCCGCGGCCCGGCCCCGGCCGCCGCCGGGAGCGGCAGCATCCGCAGTCCGGCCATCCTGAGCGCACCCGACGGCTGTTCCACAGCGGAGCTTTCGCCCGGCGTCAGGCGGGACAGGTCGTGCCGGTCGCCGTCGTGCCGACAGATCAGCACCGAGCCGTCCGGCAGGGCGACCAGCTGCGAGCGCAGGCTCTCCGAGCGGTTGCCGGGCAGTGCCAGTGCGGTCGGCGCGGCCGGCCCGCCGTCCTGCGGAAGCCGCCAGCTCTCCACGTACCAGCCGCTGTCGGCCGAGGAGGCGAGGCAGGCGGCGTGGCTGCCGTCGGCGGCGAAGGCGAAGTTCAGCCGGCGCAGGGCCTGGGTCACGGTCCGGGTGGCCACGTTCATGCTCCGCTCACCCCGGTGGTGCCGGCCGGGCGCGCGGCGCCGGACGGGCCTGTCGTGTCCGGCCGGAGCCGGGGGCCGCCGTGGCGCAGCCGCGGCCGGAAGGCCGGCGGGCCTGCCGCGCCGGTGCCGTAGCCGGGGGCGCGGCAGGCCCCGGTCCCGTCCGGGGGCACCAGGAGGTCGTCGCGCAGCGCCGCCCGCACCCGGGCCACTCCCCACCGCTGCCGCGGATGCTCGGCGCGCAGCCCGAGGATCGCCGGCGCCAGCCGACGGGCCGTCCCGCCGGTCCTGGCCGCGAGGGCGAGCCAGCGGCCGAGGCGTTCGGCGACCGGGCGGGCCCGCGGGAGGTCCTCGGACAGCAGCGGGTCGTGGCCGGTGGCCAGTAGGAAGAGGAGTCCGCCGAGGGCGTACAGGTCGACGGCCGGATCGGCGACGCGGCCGCGGTCGGCGGCGGCGAGCCGGCCGGGCCCGTGCTCGGGGGCGCGGTAGCCGGGGGCGCCGGCCGAGCCCGCGGGGCGTCCGGTTTCGGCGGCGAGTTCGAGGTGGGCCAGCCGCAGCGTGCCGTCCGGGCGGACCATGACGTTGCCGGGGGAGAGGTCGCGCAGCACCAGCCCCTGGGCGTGCACCTGTTCGACCAGATCGAGCAGTCCGTGCGCCACCGGCCCGGCCTCGGCCCAGTCGACGTCGGGGCGGCCGTCGCGCCGCAGCCGCGCGGCCACCCAGTCGTCCAGGGGCTGCCCGGCGATTCGTTCCTGCACCAGGAAGACGGAGTCCTCCTGCTCGATCAGTTCGACGGCGAGCGGCGCCAGGCCCTGCCCCGCCAGTCGGGCGAGCAGCGCGGCCTCGTGCCGCAGCGCGTCGCGGGCGTCGGTGCCGGCCCGGTCCACCCCCGTGTGCGCCCGGGCCTGCTTGACCACGACCTCGGCACCGCTCGACACCTCCCGGCCGAGGAACACCCCGCCCTCCGCGTCGTGCCGGACGGCGGCGGTCAGCGCGTACCGCCCGGCCAGCAGCACCCCGCCCCGGCGCTTCGCCCCGGCCGAAGGGGCCGCGGCGGAAGCGGAGGAAGGGGCAGGCGCGGAGGGAAGCGCCTTGCCGGAAGGGGCGGCGCCGGGAGAAGGGGCAGGAACGCGCGGCGAGGACACGGGCGGCCTGGCCGCGCGCCGGAAGCCGCCGGCGGTGACGTCCCGGTCACCGCCGCCTCCCCGGCCTCCGGCACCGGTCAGTGCCGCCCGTGTCGTCTCCGGCCACGAACCCGCCGCATCCGGTCCGCGCTCCACCGATCCCCTGTCCCCGGCCGCACGCAGCGATGTGCCCGCCCTCATTCGCCACCACATCCCTTCGTCTCCGCCGCCGCGCCGGGTGCCCACTGCTCGCGGCACCCGGGGCGGCGGCCCGGCCCGATCGGTTTCCCCGGAGGGGGCGGCGGTGCCGCCCCGGCACGGGAGTGCTCACCCGGATCCCGTCCGGCCCGCGCGGCATCCGCCCGACTCCGGGTCGTGGCTGCCGCCGGTGCAACTCCCGTTCGCAGGAGTGAAGTTACTTTCGAGCCGGCCGAAGCCTCAACGCAGAGCCGGTCACTTCACTCGTAAGGGTGATCAAGGCGTGGTTTCGAATTCGTACGAGAACCCTGCTGTGAGTAACGGGCGCCCGGCGCGCGGCCGCGTACGGAGCGCGCGGGCCCCGCCGGGCGCCTCCCGTCACAGATTGACGCGCACCCGTACGCCCACAGCTCCCGCGTCCGAACAGCCGCCGCGACTCCCCCGGCAGCCCGCCGAACGGCCGAGGCCCGACCGCGCCCGCGCGCACGGTAGTCTCGACAGGTGCCGAAACTGTCCGACGTCATCACCGCGCTCGAAGAGGTCTACCCGCCGCAGTGGGCGGAGTCCTGGGACGCCGTCGGCCTGGTCTGCGGGGACCCTCAGGCCGAGGTCAACCGCGTGCTCTTCGCCGTCGACCCCGTCCAGGCGGTCGTCGACGAGGCCGTGGAGTGGGGCGCCGACCTCGTGGTCACCCACCACCCCCTCTACCTGCGCGGCACCACCAGCGTCGCGGCCACCACCTTCAAGGGCCGGGTGGTGCACACGCTGATCACCAACGGCATCGCCCTGCACGTCGCCCACACCAACGCCGACCACGCCGACCCCGGCGTCTCGGACGCGCTCGCCGAGGCGGTGGGCCTGCGGGTCACCGGCCCGCTGGTACCGGACCCGACCGACCCGCTGGGCCGCCGCGGCACCGGCCGGATCGGCCTGCTGGAGCCCCCGCTGCCCCTCTCCGCCTTCGCCGCGCAGGTGGCGAAGGGCCTGCCCGCCACCGCCGCCGGCGTCCGCGTCTCCGGCGACCCGAACCGGCTGGTCAGCCGGGTCGCGGTGTGCGGCGGCTCGGGCGACAGCCTCTTCGCCGACGTCCGGGCGGCCGGCGTGGACGCCTACCTGACCGCCGACCTGCGTCACCACCCGGCCTCCGAGGCCGCCGAGGCGGCGCCCGTCGCGCTGCTCGACGCCGCCCACTGGGCCACCGAGTGGCCCTGGCTCACCCTGGCCGAGCGGGCCCTGCTGGCCGTCGCCGACAAGCGCGGCTGGGCCGTGGAGACCAAGGTCTCCCACCGGGTCACCGACCCGTGGACCGCGCACGCCCCCATGTCCTTCACCGCCTGACCCGATTCACAGGAGCTCTCCGCTTGAACGCCGCGCCCGCCGACCAGATCCGCCTGCTCGACCTCCAGGCCATCGACTCGAAGCTCGACCAGCTGGCCCACCGGCGCCGGAGCCTGCCCGAGCACGCCGAGATCGACAAGGCCACCGCCGACCACACCGCGCTCAAGGACCTCGTCGTCGCCGCCGAGGCCCAGAGGGGCGACACCGCCCGCGAGCTGACCAAGGCCGAGCAGGACGTCGAGCAGGTCCGCTCCCGTGCCGCCCGCAACCAGCAGCGCCTGGACTCCGGCGCGATCACCTCGCCGAAGGACCTGGAGAACCTCCAGCACGAGATCGGCTCGCTCGCCAAGCGCCAGGGCGACCTGGAGGAGGTCGTGCTGGAGATCATGGAGCGCCAGGAGAGCGCCAACACCCGGGTCGAGGAGCTGTCCGCCCGCCTGGAGCACTCCACCATCGTGCTCAAGGAGGCCGAGGGCCGCCGCGACGCCTCCTTCGCCGAGATCGACGGCGAGGCCGACAAGGTCAAGCGCGACCGCGAGACCGTCGCCACCGTCATCCCCGCCGACCTGCTGAAGGTGTACGCCAAGCTGCGCGAGACCCAGGGCGGCGTCGGCGCGGCCCGCCTCTACCAGCGCCGCTGCGAGGGCTGCCGCACCGAGTTCTCCATCACCGAGCTGAACGCCATCAAGGCCGAGCCGGCCGACAAGGTGGTCCGTTGCGAGAACTGCTCGCGGATCCTGGTCCGCACCTCCGACTCGGGCGTCTGAGCCGGTGGCGGCGCGTTTCGTCGTCGAGGCTGACGGCGGGTCCCGGGGCAACCCGGGGCCGGCCGGCTACGGCGCGGTGGTCCGTGACGGGGACACCGGGCAGATCGTCGCCGAGGCCGCCGAGTTCATCGGCCACGCCACCAACAACGTGGCCGAGTACAAGGGCCTGATCGCCGGGCTCAAGGCGGCCCGCGAGCTGGACCCGGACGCCTCGGTGGACGTCCGGATGGACTCCAAGCTGGTCGTCGAGCAGATGTCCGGGCGCTGGAAGATCAAGCACCCCGACATGCAGCCGCTCGCCGCCGAGGCGCGCACCGTCTTCCCGCGCGCCCGGGTCACGTACACCTGGATCCCGCGCGAGCGGAACAAGGACGCCGACCGGCTGGCCAACGAGGCGATGGACGCGGGCAAGGCCGGGCGCCAGTGGGAGCCCCGCAAGCCGGCGGCCGCCGTCGAGGAACCCCCGCTGGAGACCGCCGCGCCCAAGGCCGGCTGGGCGGCCCCGGCCGACCTCGGCACCCCCACCACCTTCGTCCTGCTGCGCCACGGCGAGACCCCGCTCACCCCGGAGAAGCGCTTCTCCGGCAGCGGCGGCAGCGACCCGGAGCTCTCCGACAAGGGCCGCTGGCAGGCCGAGCGGGCCGCCGAGGCGCTGGCCGCGCGCGGCAGCGTCCAGGCGGTCGTCGCCTCCCCGATGCGCCGCACCCGGCAGACCGCCGAGACCGTCGCCGCCCGGCTCGGCCTGGAGGTCCGGTACGAGGACGGGCTGCGCGAGGTCGACTTCGGCGACTGGGAGGGCCTGACCTTCGCCGAGGTGCGGGAGCGGTACCCGGACGACCTGACCGCCTGGCTCGGCTCCGCCAAGGCCAGGCCGACCGGCAGCGGCGAGAGCTTCACCACGCTCACCCACCGGGCCGGCGTCGCCCGGGACAAGATCCTCGCCCGGTACGCGGGGAAGACGGTCCTGGTGGTCTCGCACGTCAGCCCGATCAAGACCCTGGTCCGGCTGGCGCTCGGCGCCCCGCCGGACTCCATGTACCGGATGGAGCTGTCCGCCGCCTCGATCTGCGCCGTCCAGTACTACGCGGACGGCAACGCCTCGCTGCGGCTGCTCAACGACACCTCGCACCTGCGCTGACCGGCCGGTCACGGACGTGCTCAGTGCACGTCCGTGACCACCACGTCCAGCTGCCACGGCTTGCGCGCCGTGCCCTCCGCCGCGAGCTCGACCTGGTGGCCCAGCTCCAGCAGCGCGTCCATCAGCTCGCCGGGGGTCTTCGGCTCGGCCCCGGCGAGCAGCAGGTCCCGGACGATCCGGCCCTTGGTCGCCTTGTTGAAGTGGCTGACCACGGTGCGCTTGCCGTCGCGCTCCTGGAGCACCCGGACGGTCGCGGTCCGGGAGGCCACCTCGCCGGCCGGCTTCCACGCCGCCGCGTACGCGGAGCTGCGCAGGTCCAGCACCAGCCCGTCCGCGACCTCCGGGAGCACGGGGGCCGTCACGCTCCGCCAGTACGTGCCGAGCGCCCCCAGCTCCGGGAGCTTCACGCCCATCGAGCAGCGGTAGGACGGGATCCGGTCGGAGATCCGCACGGCGCCCCAGAGGCCGGAGAAGACCAGCAGCGAGCGCTCGGCCCGGTCGTACGCGGCGGCGTCCAGGGTGGCCAGGCCGAGGTTGTCGAACAGCACCCCGGTGTACACCTCGCCCGCCGGGCGGGCCCCGGCCGTCGGCAGTCCGGCGTTCTTGGCGATCTCGCCGCGCAGGCCGGGGGAGAGACCGAGCACCTCGGCGGCGGTGTCCTCGTCGCCCCGGCACAGGCGCACCAGCGCGTCCAGTACCGCGCCGCGCGCCGCCGTCAGCCCGGGCAGCGACAGCCGCTCCAGCGCCACCGGCCCGCCGTCCCCGGATCCGGCCTTGCCCTCCGAGGGCGGCAACAGCACCAGCACAGCGGACTCCTCGACGATCTGTGGCACACGAACCCCGCAACCCTACTGCGCCCGCCGTACGGACCCCGCCCTCGCGACCGCCCCCTTGCCCCGGCCCCGCAGCGGGCGGGCGGGCGCGGCCGGCAATTCGGTGGGGCACCCGGGCGTTCACCAGTACGGTGAGCGGCGAGGAGAGTGAGTGCGATGACCCTGCGACCCCTGGACCTGGTGCCCGGCGACGACGACGCCGTGGAGGAGTCCCTGTCCGTGCGCCTGCCCGCCGGCCTGCCGGCCGAGACCCGGACCGCGCTGGAGTTCGCGCTGCGGGCGGCCGCGCAGGCGGTGATGGCCGGGCGGGTGCGGGTGACCGGGGCGCCGGACGGCGCGGACACCGCCGAACTCGCCTTCGAGGTCCGCCAGTCCGACGTCCCCAGGGCGCTCACCGGGCCGACCGCTCCGGAGGCCGGTCGGGAGGCCGGTCGGGAGAGCAGGGCCGAGCGCCGGGCGGCCATGGTGGCCCGGATCCGCACCGCCAACGCGGAGACGCTGGAGAGGCTCAAGGACCTGTGACCGAGTACCTGGACCTCGACGACGTCACCTACCTCGCCGGCGGTCCGGAGACCGTCCGCGACCTCGGCGGCCTGCTCTCGGCGATCGCCCGCCCGCAGGCGAGCCTGTTCGGCGAGGACGCCTACCCGGACCTCTGGTCCAAGGCGGCGGCCCTCGGCCAGAGCCTGGCCCGCAACCACCCCCTGATCGACCGCAACAAGCGCACCGCCTTCGAGGCGATGCTGCTGTTCCTGGACTACAACGGCGAGCCGTACACCGACCCGCACCCGGACGACGCCGTGGCCTTCATGCTCCGGCTCGCCACCGGGGGCTACGACGACGCGGTCGCGCTCGCCGCCAAGGACCTGAAGTCCCTGCTGGGGCGCTGAGCCCCGCCGGGGCCGCCGGGCCGTGCCACCCCCTCCGGCCGGGGGCGGCGAGGCCCGGGCGTCGCCACCCGGACGCGCCACCCGGACGCGCCGCCAACCCGCCCCGGGCCGCCCCGCGGTGGGAGGATCGGTCCGTGCCCGCCCCCCAGCCCCGCGCCGCCGCCGCGCCCGTGCCTGCCCCCGGGCCCGCGCCCGGCCCCCGCCGCCGTCTGCTCGTCCTGGCGATCTGCTGCCTGAGCCTGTTCATCGTCGGCCTCGACAACACCGTGGTGAACATCGCCCTGCCGGTGATCCAGCGGGACCTGGGCGCCCCGGCGTCCGGGCTGCAGTGGATCATCGACGCCTACACCCTGGTGCTGGCCTCGCTGCTGATGCTGTTCGGCTCGGTGGCCGACCGCTTCGGTCGCCGCCGGGTGTTCCAGACCGGGCTGGTCTGCTTCGCGCTCGGCTCGCTGCTGTGCAGCCAGGCGACGAGCCTGGGCTGGCTGGTGGCGTTCCGGGCGCTCCAGGCGGTGGGCGGTTCGATGCTCAACCCGGTGGCGATGTCGATCATCACCAACACCTTCACCGACCCGAAGGAGCGGGCCCGGGCGATCGGTGTCTGGGGCGGCGTGGTCGGCATCTCGATGGCGCTCGGCCCGCTGCTCGGCGGCTTCCTGGTGGACGGCGCGGGCTGGCCGTCGATCTTCCTGATCAACGTCCCGGTGGCGCTCGCCGCCATCGCGCTGACCGCCCGCTTCGTGCCCGAGTCCCGGGCGCCCCGGCCGCGCCGGCTGGACCCGGTCGGGCAGCTGCTGATGATCGTGCTGCTCGGCTGCGGCACCGCCGCGATCATCGAGGGGCCGGCCAACGGCTGGACGTCCCCGCTGATCCTCGCGCTGGCCTCCACCGCCGGGGCCGCGCTGATCGCCTTCCCGCTCTGGGAGCGCCGGGTGGCCGAGCCGCTGGTGGACCCCCGGTTCTTCGCCAGCGCGCCGTTCACCGGCGCCACCGTCACCGCGGTCTGCGCCTTCGCCGCGCTCGGCGGCTTCCTCTTCCTCAACACCCTCTACCTCCAGGACGTCCGCCACTACGGCCCGGTCGAGGCCGGCCTGTGGACGCTGCCGATGGCCGGGATGATGCTGGTCTGCGCGCCGCTGTCCGGGCGGATCGTCGCGAGCCGGGGCCCGCGCCTGCCGCTGGTCGCGGCCGGTCTCGGCCTCGCCGCGAGCGGGCTGCTGCTGACCCGGCTCGCCGCCGACTCCCCGCCCGCCCTGCTGCTGGCCGCGTACGGGCTGTTCGGCTTCGGCTTCGGCATGGTCAACGCGCCGATCACCAACGCCGCGGTGTCCGGCATGCCGCGCGCCCAGGCGGGCGTGGCGGCCGCGGTCGCCTCGACCAGCCGTCAGATCGGCCAGTCGCTGGGCGTGGCGGTGATCGGCACGGTCGTCGCCTCGGCCGTGGTCGGGCCGGTCGCGACCGGCTTCGCCCGGGCCAGCCACGCCGGCTGGTGGATCCTGGTCGGCCTCGGCGGCGCCGTCCTCGTCCTGGGCCTGGTCACCACCACGGCCTGGGCGAGCGCGACGGCCGCCCGGGTGGCCGCCCGCCTCGGCGCCGAGCCGCCGGCCGTCCGGTCCGGTGTACGGGAGGCGCCGCCCGAGCGGCTACCATGACCACTACGGCGGAAGAGTCGGCCGGGCGGTCGCGACGGGTCCCAGACCCGCCGAGGAACGTCCGGGCTCCACAGAGCAGGGTGGTGGGTAACGCCCACCCGGGGTGACCCGCGGGACAGTGCCACAGAAAACAGACCGCCCACCGCTTTTCGTGGTGGGTAAGGGTGAAACGGTGGTGTAAGAGACCACCAGCGACCGGGGTGACCCGGCCGGCTAGGTAAACCCCACCTGGAGCAAGGTCAAGATCGGTGCCCTCGGGCACCGTGCGCGGACGTTTGAAGGCTGCTCGCCCGAGTCCGCGGGTGGACCGCACGAGGCTGTCGGCAACGGCAGCCCTAGATGGATGGCCGCCTCCCCGGGCCGCGCAAGCAACCCGGGAGACAGAACCCGGCGTACAGGCCGACTCTTCCGCCCCTTTCCCTCCCCGCCGTCCGGCGGGGCCCCGCCGGGTCAGGCGGGGCGGGCGCCGACGGCGTCGCGGATCTGGTCGCCGAGGCCGCCGTTGACGCGGGCGCAGTTGGCGCAGCAGAAGAACATGCCGGCGACTTCGACGCCGTGGCCGACGATGCGCACGTCGCACTGTTCGCAGCGCGGGGCGAGCTTCTCCATCGCGCACTCGAAGCTGTCGAAGGTGTAGGTGTCGCCGGTGACCGTCTTGATCTCGAAGGCCAGCCAGTAGTCGTTGCCGCAGGTGACGCAGATGGCCATGGCGGCCGTCTCCTTCCGGTGGGGCCGTCCCGGCGGGGCGGCTCGACTCCCAGTGTCGAAGGCCCGGTCGGCGGCGGCCACCCGGGGCGAGCGGCGGGGGCTCAGGCGGAGCGGGCGGAGAGGTCCTCCAGGGCGCGGACGGCGCGGTCGGCGTCGTCGGCGGCGACGAACAGGTGGTCGTGGTGGAAACCGGCCACCACGTTGCAGCTGATGCCCTCCTCGGCGAGCCGGCCGGACACCGCGGCGGTCAGCCCGACGGCCTCCAGCGCCGAGTGGATCCGCAGGGTGATCCAGGCCGCCACGTACTCGTAGCGCAGCCCGAGCGCGTCCGCCTCCTCCTGGGCGACCACCATCGTCACCCCCTCGGGTTCGGCGACGGTCACCACCGGCCGCATGCCGGCGGGCACCCGGGCGGGGAGCGTGCAGTAGACGTACCGCCCCGGGTTGAGCTGCGGGCTCATTGCGCGCAGCAGCGTCGCGAGGTCTCGTTCTGCGGCCATGCCCGCCACCGTAGCGGCTGGACGGGGGATGCGTCGTGCTCCGTGGGCGTGTCGGAATCCGTTGACGAGCGACAGTCACCGATATATCGTCGAGCTATCGAGACAGTAACTCGACTGCCTCGTCGAACCGTGGAGACGGAGGTGGGCGCGATGCGCTCGGAAGGTCAAGGAATGCGATTCCGCTGGGAAGGCCCGCGCGGAGGCGGCCCGGGCGGCGGCCGGCGCCGCGGCCCGGGCCCCGAGTTCCGGGGGATGCCCGGGGAGGGCGTCGAGGGCCGGGAGGCGTTCGGCGGGTTCGGCCCGCCGTTCGGCGGCGGCGGCCCCGGCCGGCCGACGGGCGGCCCGTTCGGGCACGGCTTCGGCGGCCACGGCGGCCGGCGCGGAGGCCCGCACGGCCGGCGCGGCGGCCGGGCCCGGCGCGGTGACGTCCGGGCCTCGCTGCTGGCGCTGCTCAAGGAGCGGCCGATGCACGGCTACGAGATGATCGCCGAGATCACCGAGCGGACCGGAGGGGCCTGGCGGCCCAGCCCGGGGTCGATCTACCCCAACCTCCAGCTGCTGGAGGAGGAGGGCCTGATCACCGCGCAGGAGGTCGGCGGCAAGCGGCTGGTCTCGCTCACCGACGCGGGCCGGGCCGAGGCCGACGCCGGGCCGGCCGAACCGTGGGCGGAGGCCGGCCGGGAGGTCGACTGGGAGGCCGTCCAGGAGGTCGGCCAGGCACTCGCCGCCGTCGACCAGGCGATCCGGCAGGTCATGGCCACCGGCACCGAGGCGCAGCGCGCCAAGGGCCTGACCGTACTGACCGAGGCCCGCAAGAAGCTGTACCTCATCCTCGCCGAGGACGACTGACCGGCCCGGGGGGAGCCGGGGAAGAACCCGCGGGGGGGGGGGGCGGGCAGCCCGCCGGGGAACGGGACGGGCGGTGCCGCTGCCCGGGCGGTCCGGGGGAGGGCCGCAAGGGCCTCGCGGGCCTCGCGGGCCTCGCGGGGTTCATGGGCCTCAGGCGCTCATGGGCCTCACGGCCGGACCGTGAACAGCGCCACGGACACCAGCAGCAGCACCGCCCAGCCGAACCAGAGCCAGGCGTTCGGCCCGATGACCACGCTGTAGAGGCACACCACCAGGAGCAGCACCCCGGTGACGGCCGCGACCTGCCGGTTGTGGTGCTCCACCGCCCGGGAGCGGCTCCTCGGGTGCCGAACCGTCCTCGCCATGCCGACCTCCCCGGGAGGCGAACGAAAAGGGCAATGCAGGGCGACGCAGGGCGACGGCGAGGCGCGCGGCCCGTCAGCCGGAGGCGCGGACGGTGGCCGCCTCGTCGTACTCGTAGCGCCAGAACCAGCTCAGGCCCCGAACCTGCTTGCTCCGGACGTACACCAGTGTGCGCGCGGCGGCCTCGCCGTGCGCGGGGACCGGAACCTTGTACTTCTTGGGCACGCCGAGCATCGGCCCCAGGGGGATGGGCAGGATCGTCCCGTCCAGGGGGCCGCCGACGAATTCGGTGTCCGCGCTCTTCATCCCCCCAGGGTCTCACCTCCGCGCCGGACCGGGACCGGGACCGGGACCGGGACCAGGGCCGGGGCTGCGCCCGGGGCGCCGGACGGGGTGCCGGCGGGGGAGCGCCGGGACGACCGGGGGCTCCCGGACGGGAGGGCGGGCGGGACGTCGCGTGCGGGCGGCGTGCCGGGAGTGTGCCCGGGGTGCGCCCGTGGGCGTCACCGCGAGTGTGACCGGAGAGGCACCGCCCCCGGTCATCCGGAGGCCCTCCGCACCCTTATCCTTCCTGTTACGCCCTCGGGGTCCACCCGGGTCAGCGGGCCCGTACGGGCCGGGCGAGGCGCGAATCCGCGCGCCATCCGGCCGATTTGGCGCGGACAGCGTGCTGCCGCGACTGCGTACCGTGACCCGGGCGTCGGCCGCCCGGTGACCCCGGTCCACGGCCGGCAGGGCGCGGACGTCAGGGCCGAGCACCCCGGGAAGCAGTCGGGGGCTCCATGCGTTGCGTCGAGTGGTACGTCGAACGCTGTGTCGCACCAGGCACGGCAGTTGCGCGGAAGGGGCCCGATGGAAGCCGGCAGCAGGTGGACGACCTGGTGGCAGAAGCGTGAACGTCAGCGGGCGGGGGGCGCCGACGACCCGGCCGCCGGACTCGATCAGCTGCTCGGCGCCGCGCGCGCCGGATTCCCGCTCGCGCCCGCCGCCCACCCGGCCGGCTACCGGTGCTCCTGCGACCGGGTGGCCTGCCCGGCCCCCGCCCAGCACCCGGTCTCCTTCGCCTGGCAGACCCAGGCCACCACCGACCCCGAGCAGCTCTCCCGCTGGCTCGCCCGCGACCCGCAGGCCAACTTCATCACCGCCACCGGCCGGGTGCACGACGTGCTGGACGTCCCGGCGGAGGCCGGACGGCTGGCGCTGGAGCGGCTGACCGCTCTGGGTGTCGAGGGCCCGGTCGCCGCCGTCGGCGAGGACCGCTACCTGTTCTTCACCGCCACCCGCGGCACCCCCCAGGACGAGGACGAGTGGTGGCCGAGCGCGCTCGACTCCACCCCGGACACCATGTCCGAGCACCCCGGCCTGCGCTGGCACTGCCGCGGCTCGTACACCCTGCTGCCGCCGGCCGCGCTGCCGGACGGCTCCCACGTGAGGTGGCTGCGCGGGCCCGAGCAGCCGCTGCCGGACCCGCTGCGGGTGCTGGACGTGCTCACCGACGCCTGCACCGAGGTGGGCGCCGTCGCCGAGGAGCAGTGGCTGATCGGCTAGGGCGCCCACCGGGCGGCGCGGGTCACGCCGGCGACGCCGGTCACGGCAGGGTGAGGATCTCCGCGCCGTCCGCCGTGACCACCAGGGTGTGCTCGAACTGGGCGGTGCGCTTGCGGTCCTTGGTGACGACCGTCCAGCCGTCCTCCCAGATCTCGTAGTCGTAGGTGCCCAGGGTCAGCATCGGCTCGATGGTGAAGGTCATGCCCGGCTTGATCACCTCGGTGGCCCGCTCGCTGTCGTAGTGCGGGATGATCAGGCCGGAGTGGAACGACGTGTTGATGCCGTGTCCGGTGAAGTCCCGCACCACGCCGTACCCGAAGCGCTTGGCGTAGGACTCGATGACCCGCCCGATGACGTTGATCTGACGACCCGGCTTGACCGCCTTGATCGCCCGGGCGAGGGATTCCCGGGTGCGCTCGACCAGCAGCCGGGACTCCTCGTCCACGTCGCCGACCAGGTAGGTGGCGTTGAGGTCGCCGTGCACCCCGTGGATGTACGCGGTGGCGTCGATGTTGACGATGTCGCCGTCCTGGAGCACCGTCGAGTCCGGGATGCCGTGGCAGATCACCTCGTTGATCGAGGTGCAGACGGACTTGGGGAAGCCCCGGTAGCCGAGGTCGGACGGGTAGGCGCCGTGGTCGCACATGTAGGCGTGGGCGACGGCGTCCAGCGCGTCGGTGGTGACGCCGGGGGCGATCAGCTTGGCCGCCTCCTCCATCGCCCGGGCGGCGATCCCGCTCGCGATCCGCATCTTCTCGATCGTCTCGGCGGTCTGCACCTCGGGCCCGGTGTACGGCGTCGGCGCGGACTTGCCGACGTACTCGGGGCGCGCGATGTGCGCCGGGACCTTGCGGGTGGGGGACTGGATGCCGGGTACGAGAGCCATGCCGCGAGTCTAGTCGCCGGTCCCCGGGGCCCCGGGGGGTGTGCGGCCCGGGCCGGGGCGGGGAATGATCGGTACCGACCCATCCTTCTGGCCTTCTGAACGGGAGAGCGCCATGCCCCTCGGATTCAACCGCAAGCCGACCGGCAAACCCGGCGAGTGGTTCTACTGCATCAAGCACAACAAGGTCGAAGAGGGCCCGGAGTGCCCGGCGAAGGACCGCCTGGGCCCGTACGCCACCCCCGAGGAGGCCGCCCAGGCGCTGCGCATCGCCGACGAGCGCAACCGCGAGTGGCAGAACGACCCGCGCTGGAGCGACAAGCCGAAGGACGACGCCGAGTAGCCCGCCCGGTGGCTCGTCACGCCGTCGGGGCGGCCTCCCGTTCGGTGCGTTCGTGCTCGGCGCGGACGGCGGCGGCGTGGGGGTCGGTGCGGTCGTCGTAGCCGAGCAGCTTCGGGAGGGCGGCGGCGACCGCGAGCACGGCGACCACGCAGGCGACACCGCCGGCCCAGACGGCGGCGCGCACGCCGATCAGCCCGGCCATGGTGCCGGCCCGGACCTGGCCGAGCTGCGGGCCGACGGAGTAGCTGAGCAGTTCGACGCCGGCCATCCGCCCGCGCAACTCGTCGGGGATGGACTGGTTCCACATGGTCGAGCGGGCGAGCCCGCTGATCTCGTCGGCGCCGCCGGCCAGCGCCAGGCCGAGCAGCACCAGCCCGATGTGCTCGGTCAGTCCGGCGAGCGCCATCGCCGCGCCCCAGCCGACGGCGGCGGCCACCAGCAGCCGCCCGTGCCGGTGGACGCGGGAGGTCCAGCCGCTGGTGGCGCCGACCAGCAGGGCGCCCAGGGCGGAGGCGGCGTACATCGGGCCGAGCGCCCAGTCCGCCCCCAACTCCGAGGCCAGGAACGGGAAGACGGCCACCGGGTAGGCGAACAGCATGGCGCAGAGGTCGATCGCGTAGGTGCCGAGCAGGTCCTTGCGGCTCCACGCGTAGCGGACGCCGGTCAGCACCGCCCGGACGGACGGCCGTTCGGCGCCGGTGGGCGGCGGCACCGCCTTGATCCGGACGAGCAGCAGCAGCGAGACCGCGAAGGTGAGGACGTCCAGCGCGTACGCGGTCTGCACCCCGGCGAAGGCCACCACGACCCCGGCCAGCGCCGGACCGGCCACCGAAGCGGCGTTGTGGTACAGCGACCTGAGGGCGAACGCGGCGGTCAGGTGCTGGTGCGGGACGAGCCGGGGCAGGAGCGAGTCCAGCGCCGGGCGCTGGATGCCGTCGGCGGCCGCGACCAGTGCGGCGACCAGGTAGATCGGCCAGAGCAGCGGGTGCGGCAGCAGGGCGTTGACCAGCAGCAGCCCGGCCAGCAGGCCGAGCGCGACCTCCGCCCGCAGCACCAGCTTCCGGCGGTCCAGGGCGTCGGCGAGGGCGCCGCCCCAGAGACCGAAGACGATCAGCGGGACGAGTTCGACGGCGCCGATCAGGCCGACCGCGAAGGAGGAGCCGGTGAGCTCCTTGATCTGCATCGGTACGGCGACGAGGGTCAGGAAGCCGCCGAAGCTGGTGACGCAGCCGGAGGTCCACAGGTAGCGGAAGTCGCGGGAGGCACGCCAGGGTGCCAGGTCGGGTGCCAGCGATCGCAGCAGCCTCCGGGCGCGCCCGGGCACGGCGGGATGCGGGGGTTCGTCGACGTTCACGAACCGTCATCCTCGGACGGCGGTCACCGCTTCCGCAAAGGGTTTTCGGTCCGTCGGCGGTCGGAGCACGCGCACCGGTGGCTCGGGCGCCCGGTTCACCAGCGGCTGATCGCGGGCGTCGAGGTCAGCCGTTCGGCGAGTCGGGCGAGCCGGTCCCGGACGGAGCGGCGGTGGGTCCGCTGCCCGGCGGCGACGCTGACCAGGTGCTGGGCGAGGTCGAAGGGCCCCTCGGCGGCGGTGCCGACGGCCAGCCGCTCGTGCGCGAGCTCGCCGAGGCCGCCGGGGCCGCCGGCCGTCCCGGGCCCGGCCGGGGCGCCGCCGTCCAGCGCGAGCACGGTCGCGCCGCGCCGCCGGGCGTCCTGCACCCGCTCCAGCAGCGGGGCGCCGGCCGCCTCCGGGACCACCACCAGCACGGTGTCGCCGCGCCCGGCCCCGGTGAGCCGTCGCAGGTCGTGCAGCAGGTGGGCGGGGGCGCCGGCCGGCGGGCTGTGCCGCAGCAGGGTGGGCGCCAGCCGGGGGACGTCCGACCACGCGGCCTCGTCGTCCAGGTGGGCGGCCAGGTGCCAGGGCTCGTACGCCTCGGTGCCGACCAGCAGCAGCCCGCTCGCCCCGCGCCGTTCCACCGAGCGGCGCAGCGCCCCGGCGAAGCCGCCGACCGCCTCCAGCCAGCCCGTTCCCGTCAGCCGTTCCCGGAGTGCCGAAACTCTCACCGCGTCCATGCGGGCCAGGATGTCCCGCCGGGCCGGGGATTTGGCAGGATCGGCCCATGACTTCCCTCGATTCAGCGACAAACCCGGCCCACGAGGTGCCGGACGTCTCGCAGCTGGTGGTCGGTGTCCTCGGCGGCACCGGCGACCAGGGGCGGGGACTGGCCCTGCGGCTGGCCAAGGCCGGCCAGCAGGTGCTCATCGGCTCCCGTGACGCCGCCCGCGCGGAGGCCTCGGCGGCCGAGCTGGGCCTCGGCGTGCGCGGCGCCGACAACGCCGCCGTCGCCCGGGAGAGCGACGTGGTGATCATCGCGGTCCCGTGGGACGGCCACGCCGCCACCCTGACCGCGTTGCGCGAGGAGCTCACGGGCAAGATCGTCGTCGACTGCGTCAACCCGCTGGGCTTCGACAAGCAGGGCGCGTACGCGCTGAAGCCGGAGGAGGGCAGCGCCGCCGAGCAGGCCGCCGCCCTGCTGCCGGACTCCCGGGTCACCGCCGCGTTCCACCACCTCTCGGCGGTGCTGCTCCAGGACGAGTCGGTGGAGAGCATCGACACCGACGTCATGGTGCTCGGCGACGACCGGGACGCCACCGACGTCGTGCGGGGCCTGGCCGGCCGCATCCCCGGGATGCGCGGCATCTACGCGGGCCGGCTGCGCAACGCCCACCAGGTGGAGTCGCTGGTCGCCAATCTGATCTCGGTCAACCGCCGCTACAAGGCCCACGCGGGCCTGCGGATCACCGACGTCTGACCGGCACGGGCCGTGTCGACCTCACCCCTGGACCGGCTCCGGAGGTGAGGTCGGCGACAATGGGTGGCGGCCGTGACCCGGCCGCCCGCACCCGTTCTAGGAGCCTCCCGCCATGCCTCGCACGTCCCTCTTCGCCCTGGCCGCCGTCGTCCTCGCGCTCGTGGCCCTGGTGGTCTCGCTGGTCCAGGGCTTCTGGCTGGGCCTGATCTGGCTGCCGCTGGCCGGCGTGGCCAGCAACGTGCTGTGGATGGACCGCCGCCGGGCCCGGATCGCCGCGGCGGCCGCCGAGCAGGGCTGAGGCCCTGCCCCGCCCGCGGTCCGCCGGAGGAGCTAGTTCTTCCAGAAGCTGAACAGGTACCGGCCGAGCGTGGCGTAGTCCTGGTCCACGCCGAACAGGTTCATCAGGCCGTGGACGATCCCGAAGAAGAACTGGTTCACCTGGGGCTGCCACAGCAGCGCGAACACCGCGAGCATCCCGTACGGCGCGAACGGCTCGACCGCGCGCCGGGTCTTGTAGGACAGCCAGGGTTCGACGATCCCGTAGCCGTCCAGTCCGGGCACCGGCAGCAGGTTCAGCACGGCGGCGCTCAGCTGGAGGAAGCCGAGGAAGCCCAGCGCGCCGGAGAACGGCGAGATGGTCAGCTCGTAGCCGTTCCAGAACGCGTGCACGGTCGGGTCGTCCAGCCAGCCCGCGCCGATCGGGATCAGCAGCGCCGCCGCGATGAGCAGGTTGACCAGCGGGCCGGCCGCCGAGATCAGGCTGTGCTTGAGCCGGCCCTGGACGCGGTGCCGCTCGATCCAGACCGAGCCGCCGGGCAGGCCGATGCCGCCGAGGATCACGAAGACGATCGGCAGCACGAAGCTGAGCAGCACGTTGGCGTACTTCAGCGGGTTGAGCGTGAGGTAGCCCTTGGCCCCGACGGTGATGTCGCCGCCGTGCAGCGCGGTGCGCGCGTGGGCGTACTCGTGCAGGCAGAGGGAGACCATCCAGCCCGCGACCACGAACAGGAACACCCCGAACGAGGCGTTGCCGTAACCCTGGTACACCGCCCAGCCGGAGGTGCCGAGGACGGCGAGGAGCGCCCAGAACACCGGGCTGATCCGGCGGTCCTCGCTGCGGGAGCGCGGCGTGGCGGCGAAGGTCATGGTCTGGGTGCTCCGTGGGGAGGGGAAGGCGGGCGGGCGCGGGCGGGTCGATCATGCCGGGCGGGCCGGTGACCGGACAAGCCGTCCCGGGTGAACGTCCGGGCGCGCGGTGGCGTTCCACCCTACGTGCCGGGGCCGGGAGGGGCCCAGCACAATTGTGCGGCCCTTCCCCCGGGCATCGACCAGAATGGTGCGGTGCACTACGGCATCCTCGGGACGACGACGGCCCACCACGACGACGGCACGCCGGTAGCGATCGGCGGCGCCCGGCTGCGGGCCCTGCTCACCGCCCTGGCCCTGCGGCAGGGCCGGCCGGTGCCGGCCGACCTGCTGGTGGACGAGGTGTGGGAGGCCGAGCCGCCGCAGGACTCCTCCGCCGCGCTCCAGACCCTGGTCGGCCGGCTGCGCCGCACCATCGGCCGGGACGAGGTCGGCTCCGGCCCGGCCGGGTACTGGCTGACCGGCCCGGCCACCGACCTCGCCGACTTCCAGCGGCTGACCGGTGAGGGCCGCCGCGCCCTGGACGCCGGGGACCACGCGCTCGCGGCCGAGCGGCTGTGCGCCGCCCTGGCCCTGTGGCGCGGCCCCGCGCTCGCCGACCTGCCGGACCGCACCGGCCCGGCCGTCCGGCTGGAGGCCCAGCACGAGGAGGCCCGGCGCCACCGGATCACCGCGGACCTCGGCCTCGGCCGGGCCGCCGAGCTGATCGCCGAGCTGGCCGAGCTGTGCGAACGGCAGCCGCTGGACGAGCCGTTGCAGCTGCTGATGATCCGGGCGCTGCACGAGAGCGGGCGGACGGCCGAGGCGCTGCGCCACTACGAGCGGACCAGGCGCGCCCTGGCCGACGAGCTCGGCGTCGACCCGGGGCGCGGACTCCGTTCCCTGTACGCCGAGTTGCTCGCTCCGACGGACCCGACGGAGCTGACGGGCCCGGTGGCCCCGACGGCCCCGACGACCCCGAAGGCCCCGGCGGCCCAGGGGGAGCGGAACCCGGATCCCGCCCCCGTCACCGCCTCCGCCCCCGCGGCGCCCCAACTCCCGCGCCCCGGCGGCAACCTGCGCGGCCGGCTGACCAGCTTCGTCGGCCGCGAGGACGATCTCGCCGCGCTGCGCGCGATGCTGACGGACCGTCGGCTGGTGACCCTGACCGGCCCCGGCGGCTCCGGCAAGACCAGCCTCTCGACCGAGGCCGGCCGCGCCGAGCAGTCCGCCGGAGGCTGGCCGGACGGCGTCTGGGTGGCCGAACTCGCCCCGCTGGAGAGCCCGGACGCGGTGCCCGCCGCCGTGGTCTCGGCGCTCGGCCTGCGCGAGATCGTGCTGCACAGCACCAGCATGGTCGCCGAGGTGATCGAGAAGCGGGCCGAGGACCCGGTGCGCCGGCTGGTCGAGCACTGCGGCCACCGCCGGATGCTGCTCGTCCTGGACAACTGCGAGCACCTGATCCAGGCGGCCGCCGACCTCGCCGACGTCCTGCTCGCCGAGTGCCCCGGGCTGACGGTGCTCGCCACCAGCCGCGAGCCGCTGGGCGTGCCGGGGGAGACGGTGCTGCCGGTGGAGCCGCTGCCCGACCCGGTCGCGCTGCGGCTGTTCGTCGAGCGCGCGGCAGCCGCCCGTCCCGGCTTCGACCCGCAGGGCGACCCGGAGGCCTGCGCCGAGATCTGCCGCCGGCTGGACGGACTGCCGCTGGCCATCGAACTGGCCGCCGCCCGGCTGCGGGTGATGACGGCGCGCCAGATAGCCGACCGGCTGGACGGCCGGTTCGCGCTGCTCACCGCGGGCAGCCGCACCCTGCTGCCGCGCCAGCAGACGCTGCGCGCGGTGGTGGACTGGAGCTGGGACCTGCTGGGCAAGCGGGAGCGGGCGGTGCTGCGCCGGCTCGCGGTGTTCGCGGGCGGCTGGCAGCTGGAGGACGCCGAGGCGGTCTGCGCCGACGGCGTCGAGGTGGCCACCGGCGACGTCGCGGACCTGCTGCTGTCGCTGGTCGACAAGTCCCTGCTGGTGGCCGACCTGGACGGGGCCAGCCTGCCGCGCTACCGGATGCTGGAGACCATCCACGAGTACGCGACCGAGCGCCTGGCCGCGTCCGCCGCCGAGCGCGCCGCCACCGAGGCCCGTCACCTGGCGCACTTCCGCACCATGATCGCGGTCGCGGAAGCGCAGATCCACGGCCCCCGGCAGCTGCACTGGCTGGCGGTGCTGGAGCGCGAGCAGGACAACATCCGCGCGGCGCTGCGCCGGGCGATCGACCTGCGGGACGAGGACCAGGCGCTGCTGCTCGCCCTCGGCATGAGCTGGTACTGGTCGCTGCGCGGCTACAGCATGGAGGCGCGCACCTGGTACACCGCGGTCGGCGCGCTCGGCCCGGACCCGTTCGGCCCGGACGCCCCGCGGGCGGTGCCGCTGGAGCACAGCGTGTTCGCGTACGAGCTGCCGCTGTCCGCGCCGGTGGTCGAGGAGGCCCGCCGGCTGCTCGCGATGTTCCGGCTGATCGGGCTGTTCGAGGGCAACCTGGACGTCCTCGGCGACCCGGAGGCGGTCGAGGTCGCCCAGCGGCTGATGGACGCCTACACCCCGGACCTGCCGCAGTCCTACCGTTTCCCGGCGCTGATGCGGGTGTTCGGCGCGTTCCTGGCCGGCCGCCTGGAGGTGATGAAGGACCTGCTGGACGACGCCGTGCTCGGCTGCGAGCGGTACGGCGGGCCGAGCGACCTGGCGTTCATCCTGCAGGTGCGGGCCAGGATGCTGAACGACTGGCCGAGCGGCGCGGAGCAGAGCATCGTGGACGGCAAGCGCTCGCTGGAGCTGTACGAGCAGGCGGGCGACCTCTGGGGGATCTCCCAGGCGCTGGCGGCGCACGGCGAGTCGCTGGCCAACCGGGGCGATTCCGCGGCCGCCGCGGAGGCGTACGAGCGGGCGATCGGGCTGGTCGAGGAGCTGGGGGCGCCGCTGGAGGTGCCGATCCTGCGGGTGAACCTGGGCACCGCCCTGCTGGAGCACGACATGGACCGCGGCGAGCGGGTCGTCCGGGAGGCGCTGGCCTCGATCGAGACCCCGGGCCTCAACCAGTCCACCACCGGGGCCCTGATGTTCGGCCACCTGACGCTCTGCGGCCTGCACGCCCAGCGCGGCGAGTTCGAGCTGGCGATGGCCGAGCTGGACGAGCTGGACACGGTCCGGGTCGGCGGCTTCGCGCCGAGCCTGGTGACCGGGATGCTGCTGAGCGCCCGGGGCTGGATCACGGCCCGGGCCGGCGATCCGGAGGCGGGGTTCGAGCTGCTGCGCGACGGCTGGCGGCAGCTGCGGGCGGTGACGGCGGCGAGCGGCTTCGCCGAGCACATGACGGTCATGGTGGTGCCCGCGGTGACGGCGGTGCTGTGCAGCTTCGCCCGGCGCGACGGGGACCTGGAGCGGGCCCGGGCGGCGGCGGTGCTGATCGGCGCGCACGGCGGGCTGAACGGCCCCAAGGGCGGCTACCTGGACCGGTCCGAGCGGGCGCGCACGGAGGCCGTCCTGCGGGAGCTGATGGGCGACGCCGAGTACGAGGAGGCCCGGGACGGCGGGGTCGGGACGTCCCAGGAGCAGGCCTTCGAGCTGCTGGAGGGGCTGATCGGCTAGCCCCGGACTCCCCGGACTCCCCGGGCTCCCCGGACTCCGCGGACGCCCCGCACTTCCCGGGCCCGTGCGGCCGGCGCCCGTCCCCCGGTCACCCGCCGCACGGGCCCCGTCCGCGGGCGGCGCCCCGCCCCGGCCGGGCTCGTATAAAC
>NZ_JBHXTL010000047.1:19666-61218 GCF_042677365.1 Kitasatospora sp. NPDC127116 | reverse complement strand
GGCCCCCGGGCCCCCCCCCCCGCCCCGGCGGCCCCCCCCACGGCCCCGGCGGCGGTGGTGAGCAGGAGGACGGAGGCGGTCGCGGCGGCCACCCGGGCCGGGAGTGAGCTGTTCATGCGGACCACGACAGCACGCCGCCGGGCCCCCGGCGACCACAGGGCGCCCGCCCGGGTGGCCGCCCGCCCCGGCCACTCCCGCCCCGGCCAGTCCCGCCCCCGGTTACTCCCGCGCCAGCACGGCGATGGCCGCGAGCAGCAGCGCGGAGCCCGCCAGCAGGCCCACCGTCAGCGGCTCGCCGAGGAACAGCACGCCGATCACCGCCGCGGTCGCGGGCTCCAGCAGGACCAGCACCGCGGCCGTGGTGCTGGGCACGGTGGTCAGGCCGGTGAAGTACCAGCGGTAGGCGAACAGGGTGGGCACCGTGCCGAGGAAGAGCAGCGCGGGCACGGTCACCACCGGGTCGCCACCGGTCGGCAGGAGGCCGTGGAGGTCCTGGACGGCCGCGAGCGGGAGCAGGCAGAGCAGGCCGGTGGTGAAGGCGCCGGTGCCGGCCCGGGCCGAGCCGCCGCTGCGGGCCCAGAGGGTGAGGCCGCTCTGGCCGGCGCCCGCGAGGACGGCCAGCGCGACGCCGAGGGCCGGGCGCGGGCCCGCCGCCGGGGCGGCCACCAGGAGGGCGAGGCCGGCCAGGGCCAACGCCACCGCGGCCGCCGCCCGACGGGTCAGCCGCTCGCCGAGCAGCAGGTGGGCGCCGAGGCTGGTGAACACCGGCCCGGCGCCGATGGTGATCAGGGTGCCCAGTCCGAGGCCCGCCCAGCGCACCGAGCCGAAGTAGGCGCACTGGCTGACCGCGAGGCCGAGCCCGGTCAGCGCCGCGGCGCGCCACCGGGCGGCGCCCCGGTCGGCGCGGGGCCTGCGGCTCGGCAGCAGGGCCAGGCAGAGCGCGGCGACGCCGAAGCGCCAGCAGGAGACGCCCACCGGGCCGAGCCCGCCGGTGCGCATCAGCAGCGCGGACACGGCGCCGCCCACGCCCCAGGCGACGGCGGCGGCGGAAATGGACAGGAGGCCGTGCCGGAAGGGCACGGCGGTGTACGAGGGGGTCATGCGTCGGTACTCCACGATGAGGTGCCGGTTCGGGTCCGCTGGGAACGCGGGCGGCAGTCATCGCCCCGGCCGCGGGCAGGTCCCGTCGGGCCGGAGTGGGTGGAGTGGGCCGCCCGCTAGCGGGCCGGCGGGGGGAGGATCACAAGACGCACGGGGCCACCCTACGCCGCCCGGCCGCGGTGTTCGCGATCTTTTCCTCGCCCACGAACGGGACGTACGGTCGACCGGGCCGGGGGCTCCCGGTGGAACGCCCCACTCGACGAAGGAGCGGTACACGATGGACCAGCTGACGTACGACGAGGTCGAGGCCGCCGGGAAGCGGATCGCCGGGCGGGTGCGCCCGGTGGCGGTGGCGCCGGGGGACGACGGCGGGCGGACCTGGCTGGCCCTGGAGTTCCTCCAGCACACCGGCAGCTTCAAGGCCCGCGGCGCGCAGAACTTCCTGCTCGCGCACGCCGAGGCGGGCACCCTCCCGGACAGCGGGGTGACCATCGCCTCGGGCGGCAACGCCGGACTGGCCTGCGCCTGGGCGGCCCGTGAACTCGGCGTCCGGGCAACGGTGTTCCTGCCCGAGACGGCCTCCCCGGTGAAGCTGGCGCGGCTGCGCTCGTACGGCGCCGAGGTGCGGTTGGCGGGCCGGGAGTACGCGGATGCGCTGAGCGCCTGCGAGGAGTTCGCGGCCGGCAGCGGGGCGCTGTCCTCGCACGCGTACGACCACCCGCTGATCGCCGCCGGCGCCGGGACGGTGCTGGCGGAGATGCGCGCCGGGGTGCCCGGGCTGGACACCGTGGTGGTGTCGGTCGGTGGCGGCGGGCTGTTCGCCGGGGTGGCGGTGGCTGCCCGTGAGCACGGCGTCCGGGTGCTCGCCGTGGAGCCGTCGGGCAGCCGCGCGCTGAACGCCGCGCTGGAGGCGGGCCGCCCGGTGGACGTCCCGGTGGACTCCGTCGCCCAGGACGCGCTCGGGGCCCGCCGCGCCACCGTCCTCGCCGTGGACGCGGCCGCGCACGCGGGCGTCCGCTCGGTGCTGGTCGACGACGAGGCCATCGTGCGCGCCCGTCGGCAGCTCTGGGAGGACCGCCGGATCGCCGTCGAGTACGCGGCCGCCACGGCGCTCGCCGCCGCCGGCCTGGCCGAGGGAGAGCGGGTCGCCGTCCTGCTCTGCGGCGCCAACACCGACCCGTCCGATCTGGTGGATTAGCACCGCACCGCTGTACGGAGACCACTATTCCCATCATCGAAAGGACCGTCTATCATGCCGCCCCACTCGGCACTGATCGAATTCCGAGTGGGTCGATCGAATACGTAAGAGATCGGGGACAATGACGCCCCCTACCTGCAGGGATGTCCAGAAAAGAATGTAAACATTCAGTAATGAAATCTGTGCAGGGGGCCCTGAAAAGTCCTAGTGTGTGGCAACTCTCATCGCTCCGCCCACCCCGGAGCCCCCACCCACAGAGAGATCGTTCATGGCTTCCCTCAACCAGATCTCGCCGCCCGACCAGGGCACCGAATCCTCCTCCGGGACTCCCCACCGCTCACTGCGCCGCCACGTCGGGCTCATCGGCCTCATGTGGGCCTCGGTCGGCTCGATCATCGGCTCCGGCTGGCTGTTCGGCGCGAAGGAGGGCGTGATGGCGGCCGGACCGGCCGCCGTCCTGTCCTGGGGCATCGGCACGGTCGCGATCGTGCTGCTCGCGCTCGTGCACGCCGAGCTCGGCAGCATGTTCCCGGTCTCGGGCGGCACCGCGCGGTACCCGCACTACGCCTTCGGCGGCCTGGCCGGCATGTCCTTCGGCTGGTTCTCCTGGCTGCAGGCGGCCACCGTCGCGCCGATCGAGGTCGAGGCGATGATCGGCTACGCCCGGCACTGGTCCTGGGCGGGCGGCCTGCTCAACGACAACAACACCCTCACCGCCAGCGGCTTCGCCGTCTCCACCGTGCTCATGGCGGTGTTCGTCGCGGTGAACTTCCTCGGGGTGCGCGTCCTGGCCCGCACCAACAACATCGCCACCTGGCTGAAGATCTTCGTCCCGCTGCTCACCATCTTCGTGCTGGCCGCGACCAACTTCCACGGCTCCAACTTCACCTCGCACGGCTTCGCGCCGTTCGGCGCCCAGGGCGTGCTGGCGGCGATCAGCACCAGCGGCATCATCTTCGCCCTGCTCGGCTTCGAGCAGGCCATCCAGCTCGCCGGTGAGAGCCGCAACCCCAAGCGCGACATCCCCCGCGCCGTGCTCGGCTCGGTCGCCATCGGCAGCCTGATCTACACCCTGCTCCAGGTCGTCTTCATCGGCGCGCTGCCCGTCAGCTCCTTCGCCAACGGCTGGGACAAGCTCGACTTCCCCGGCATCGACGGCCCCTTCGCGGGCCTCGCCACCGTGGTCGGCCTCGGCTGGCTGGCGTGGGTGCTCTACATGGACGCCGTGATCTCCCCCGGCGGCAGCGGCCTGATCTACACCACCTCGACCTCGCGCATCTCCTACGGCCTGAGCCGCAACGGCTACGCCCCGCAGAGGTTCGAGGAGCTCGACAAGAACGGCGTGCCGTGGTTCGGCCTGGTCATCGCCTTCGTCACCGGCGTGATCTGCTTCCTGCCGTTCCCGAGCTGGCAGGAGCTGGTCGGCTTCATCACCTCCGCCAGCGTGCTGATGTACGCCGGCGCCCCGCTGGCCTTCGGCGCGATGCGCCGCCGCCTGCCCGCGCACGAGCGCCCCTACCGGCTGCCGGCGGGCGAGCTGATCTCCCCGGCCGCGTTCGTGGTCTCCAGCCTGATCATCTACTGGTCCGGCTGGCACACCCTCTCGCGCCTGGGCATCGCGATCGTGCTCGGCTACGTCCTGCTCGGCAGCTACGCCGCGTACGCGATCAAGAAGGGCCTGCCGAACGCGCCCCGGCTGAGCTGGAAGTCCGCCCAGTGGCTGCCGCCCTACCTGGTCGGCCTCGGCCTGATCTCCTGGCAGGGCAGCTTCGGGGACGGCACCGGCAACATCCCGATGTGGGCCGACATGGCCCTGGTGGCGGTGTTCTCCCTGGTCATCTACTACTGGGCGATCCGGGTGGCGCTGCCGACCGAGGCGATCGAACAGGAGATCGCCGACGTCGAGGTGGTCGACGAGGGCGGCCACTGACCGCCGACGACCGACAGGAAGGGCCCGCCGGCCGTGCGACCGGCGGGCCCTTCCGCGTCCTCAGAGGCTCAGCACCGTCCGCAGCGCCGTGGTGAGCTCGGCCTCCGCGTCCTGCGCCGGGCCGGGCGAGCGCCAGGCGACGAAGCCGTCCGGGCGGACCAGCACCGCTCCCCCCGGGCCGATGCCGTGCAGCGCGGCGAAGTCCGCCCCCGGCTCCGGCGCCAGGTCGTCCTCGGCGCCGTCGCCGATCCGGAAGCCGTCCAGCGGGACGGCCAGCCGGTCGGCCGCCCGCCTGCCGCCCGCCTGCCAGGCCCCGCCCTCGGGACCGGTGAGCAGCACCATCGCCTGCTCGTACAGGTCCAGCGTGGAGAGCTTCACGCCCGCGCGCCGCAGCCACTGGTGCGGGGCCCGGCTGCCCGGTTCGCCCGCCGACTCGAACTGCTCGGGGACCACCGGCCCGGACCGGTCCGCGCCGATCACCGCGCCCACCGGGTAGCGGTAGCCGAGCGCCACCGCCAGCACCCCGGCCTGCCGGCCCACACCCGGCGCCACCGCGTAACCCGGGTGGCTGTGCTCGGCGGACCGGGCCGAGGCCCGCTCGCCGGTCACCCGGGCCACCGGGAGGCGCTCCTGCCCGTACGTCTCCAGCAGCCGCGGCCCCGCCCAGCCGCACAGCACCGCGGCGACCTTCCAGGCCAAGTTGTGGGCGTCCTGGATGCCGGTGTTGGAACCGAACGCCCCGGTCGGGGACATCTCGTGGGCGGAGTCCCCGGCGAGGAAGACCCGCCCGGCGCCGTACCGCTCGGCCACCCGCTCGGCGGCGTGCCAGGGAGCCCGGCCGGTGACCTCGACGTCCAGCTCCGGCAGGCCGACGGCGGTGCGGATGTGCCGCTCGCAGCGCTCGTCGGTGAAGGCCTCCAGCGGCTCGCCGTGCTCGGGGTGCCAGGGCGCGTGGAAGACCCACTCCTCCTGGTTGTCCACCGGCAGCAGCGCGCCGTCCGCCTCCGGGTTGGTCAGGTAGCAGGCGATGAAGTGCCGGTCGCCGACCACCTCGGCCAGCCGCTTGGCCCGGAAGGTGATGCTGACGTTGTGGAACAGCTCGCCCTTGCCGGACCGGCCGATGCCCAGGCTCTCCCGGACCGGGCTGCGCGGACCGTCCGCGGCGATCAGGAAGTCCGAGCGCACCACCCGCTCCTCGCCGCTCTCCCGGCTGCGCAGCACCGAGGTGACGCCGTCCGCGTCCTGCTCGAAGGAGATCAGCTCGGTGCCGAACCGCAGGGCGCCGCCCAGCTCGCGGGCCGCCCGCCGCAGCACCGGCTCCAGGTCGTTCTGGCTGCACAGGCACCAGGAGCTGGGGCTGAACCGGGCCAGCCGGCCGCCCGGGTCGATCTCCCGGAACAGCCACTCCTGCTCGGCCCCGGTCAGCGAGGGCGCCTGGAGGATGCCGTGGTTGGGGGCCAGGATCGAGGCCGCCTCGCGGATCGCCGGCTCGATCCCGGCCACCCGGAACAGCTCCATGGTCCGCACGTTGTTGCCGCGCCCCCGCGGGTGGTGCGAGGTGTCGGCATGCTTCTCGACCAGCAGGTGCCGGACCCCGAGCCTGCCGAGGAAGAGTGAGGCCGACAGCCCGACCAGCGAGCCGCCCACGATCAGGACCGGCACCCGGTCGTCAATCTTCGGATTCATCGATTGCTCCGCCCTGTCAGGGGATTCCGCGGCCCGGCCACCGGGCCCGGCGCCGCCCTCGGCGGGCCCGCTCAGCCGGGGCCCCGCTCTTCCATCCCCCGCCGGAGGCGGCCCGTGCCGCCCCTTCGCCCGGATGGCCCGCAAATCTCGCGCCGCGCCCGGTGCGCCGCCCACGATCGACCTCAGGCCTGGCGCCGACTCGCCCGGCCGAACCCCCGTCGCACCGCCCTCCCAGGCCGGGGAGCACCCGCCGGGCACGGCCGACACGGCCCGCAGCGTGCGGCCCAGAGCAGAAAGTGGATCATGACAACTCTGTCCGAACCCCAGCCGAAGCAGCAGGACGAGGCCGACACCCGGCTGCGAGTGGTGCTGATGCTGGAGATCCAGGACGGCGCCCAGCAGCGCTTCCTCGACGTGTACGAGCAGTTGCGCCACCAGGTGGCCTCGGTCCCCGGCCACGTCAGCGACCAGCTGTGCCAGTCGATCAACGACCCGCGCCAGTGGCTGATCACCAGCGAGTGGAAGGACCAGGAGACCTTCCTGGAGTGGGTGGACAGCCCGGCCCACCGGGAGATGGTCAAGCCGATGCACGGCTGCGTCAGCGACAACTTCCGCTCGCTGCGCTACGCCGTGCTGCGCGAGACCTCCGCCGCCGGCTCCACCGGCACCCGGGCACCGATGGAGGTGCCGCCCGGGCTGCCGCGCACCACCCCGGCCGGGCACGTCGGCCCGCCCAAGGCCCCGCCGGGCCCGGACGGCGTGGTCCGCCACGCGCTGACCTTCACCGTCAAGCCCGGCAGCGAGCCCGAGGTGGCCCGCATCCTCTCCGGCTACGCCTCCCCCCGGGCCGAGGTCGACGAGCACACCCGGCTGCGCCGCACCTCGCTGTTCATGCTCGGCAACCGGGTGGTCCGCGCCGTCGAGGTGATCGGCAACCTCGGCGACGCGCTGCGCCACGTGGCGATGCAGCCCGAGGTGCGGGCCGTCGAGGAGGCGCTGAACCCGCACCTGGAGGAGGCCCGGCAGCTGGGCGACCCGCAGGCCGCCCGGGCGTTCTTCGCCAGGGCCGCGCTGCCCGCCCGGCACCAGGCGATCGCCAGCTCCCCCGCCTCCGCCCGGCTGCACCGGCACGCCGTCCTCTACCCGGTCCGTCCGGGCCGCGGACAGGACGTCGCCGAGCTGCTGGCCGAGCACGACAACCTGGCCACCGCCGACCCGACCGGGCCGGTCGCGGCCGCCACCGTCTTCCACCGCGAGGACGTGGTGGTGCGCCTGGTCGACCTGCGGGTGCCGGCCGAGGCCGACCCGGCCGCCGCCCTCGGCGTGGCCGACGACCGGCAGGCCGCCGTGCTCGCCGGACTGCTGGACCTCGGACCGCAGGGCGACCTGCGCACCGCCACCGGGCTCGGCGCCTTCCTCGCCGCCCGCGCCATGAACCCGGTCACCGACCGCAGTTCCGCCGACCCGATCAACAACTGACGCTCCGTCACATCACGGGAGAACTCCATGACCACCCAGTCCCCACGGATCGTCAGCGTCCACGACGCACCGGAGAACCGCCGCCACGGCGCCGAGCTGCGCACCATGCTCACCCCGACCAGCTGCGGCGCGACCAGCGGCTTCATGGGCCTGGCGATCGTCAAGCCCGGCGAGCGGATCCGCGAGCACTACCACCCGTACTCCGAGGAGTTCGTGTTCGTCGTCTGCGGCGACCTGGAGGTGGACCTGGACGGCGAGCCCCATCCGCTCAAGCCGGACCACGGCCTGATGATCCCGATCAACATGCGCCACCGCTTCCGCAACGTCGGCGACACCGAGGCCCGGATGGTCTTCCACCTCGGCCCGCTCGCCCCGCGCCCCGACCTCGGCCACGTGAGCACCGAGGGGACCGCGGCGTCCGGACCGCCGGAACACGCCAAGGTGGGCTCGTGACCCGGCGCGTCGCCGTCACCGGGATCGGTGTGGTCGCCCCCGGCGGGGTCGGCGTCCCGGCGTTCTGGGACCTGCTGACGGCCGGCCGCACCGCGACCCGGGGCATCACGCTCTTCGACCCCACCGGGTTCCGCTCCCGGATCGCCGCCGAGGTCGACTTCGACCCGGCGGCCCACGGACTGGGCCCGGCGGACGTCCAACGGGCCGACCGCTACGTGCAGTTCGCGATGGTCGCGGCCGACGAGGCGATCGCCGACGCCGGCCTGGACCTGGCCGCCGAGGACCCGTGGCGGATCGCCGTCTCGCTCGGCACCGCCGTCGGCGGCACCACCCGGCTGGAGCACGACTACGCCCTGGTGAGCGCGGCCGGATCCCGCTGGGACGTGGACCCCGGGCGGGCCGAGCCACAGCTGCACCGGGCCTTCGCCCCCAGCACCCTGGCCTCCGCGGTGGCCGAGCGGACCGGCGCGCACGGCCCGGTGCAGACCGTGTCCACCGGCTGCACCTCCGGCCTGGACGCGATCGGCTACGGCTTCCAGGCGGTCGAGGAGGGGCGCGCCGACATCTGCGTCGCCGGCGCCTCCGACTCCCCGATCTCGCCGATCACCGTCGCCTGCTTCGACGCCATCAAGGCCACCAGCGAGCGCAACGACGACCCGCAGCACGCCTCCCGCCCCTTCGACGCCGGCCGGGACGGCTTCGTGCTCGGCGAGGGCGGCGCCGTCCTGGTCCTGGAGGAGCTGGAGCACGCCCGCCGCCGCGGCGCCCGGATCTACGGCGAGATCGGCGGCTTCGCCACCTTCGGCAACGCCTACCACATGACCGGCCTCACCAAGGAGGGGCTGGAGATGTCCCGGGCGATCGACCACGCGCTCGTCCACGCCCGGGTGGACCGCACCGAGGTGGACTACGTCAACGCGCACGGCTCGGGCACCAAGCAGAACGACCGGCACGAGACCGCCGCGGTCAAGCGCTCGCTGGGCGCGCACGCCTTCAGGACGCCGATGAGCTCGATCAAGTCGATGGTCGGGCACTCGCTCGGCGCGATCGGCGCCATCGAGGTCGTCGCCTGCACCCTGGCGCTCGCCCACGGCGTCGTGCCGCCGACCGCCAACTACGAGACTCCGGACCCGGAGTGCGACCTCGACTACGTGCCGCGCACCGCGCGCGAGCTGCCGCTGAGCCACATCCTCTCGGTCGGCAGCGGATTCGGCGGATTCCAGTCCGCCGTCGTGCTCAACAGAACGGGGTGAGTTCCATGACGTCACGTCAGCAGGGCCGCCGGGCGGTGGTCACCGGCCTCGGCGTGGTGGCACCGAACGGAGTCGGGGCCGACGCCTTCTGGAAGGCCACCAGGCAGGGCGTGAGCGTCCTCGACCGGATATCCCGCGAGGGCTGCACCGGGCTTCCGCTCCGGATCGCGGGCCAGGTGAACGGGTTCGATCCGCAGTCGGCGATCGACAACCGCTTCCTGGTGCAGACCGACCGTTTCACGCACTACGCGATGGCCGCCGCCGACCTCGCGGTGGCGGACGCCGGGTTCCGGCCCGACCCGGAACAGCCCTTCGCGATCGGCGTGGTGACCGCGGCCGGCTCCGGCGGCGGCGAGTTCGGCCAGCGCGAGCTCCAGCAACTCTGGGGCCAGGGGCCGAAGTTCGTCGGCCCCTACCAGTCCATCGCCTGGTTCTACGCGGCCAGCACCGGCCAGATCTCGATCCGCGGCGGCTACAAGGGCCCCTGCGGAGTGGTCGCCAGCGACGAGGCCGGCGGGCTGGACGCCCTCGCACACGCCGTCCGCGCGATCGAGCGCGGCACCGACGCGGTGGTGGCCGGCGCCGCCGAGGCGCCGCTGGCGCCGTACTCGATGGTCTGCCAGCTCGGCTACTCCGAACTCAGCCTGGCCGAGCAGGCCGAGCTGGCGTACCTGCCGTTCACCGCGCAGGCCTGCGGCTTCGCCCCCGCCGAGGGCGGCGCGATGCTGCTGCTGGAGGACGAGCAGGCGGCCCGCCTGCGCGGCGCCCGGGTCCGGGCGGTGCTGGCCGGGCACGGCGCCACCTTCACCGGCGCCTCCCGCTGGGCGGAGTCCCGGGAGGGGCTGGCGGCCGCCATCCGGATCGCGCTGGACGAGGCCCGGATCGCGCCCGAGGAGATCGACGTGGTCTTCGCGGACG
Source organism: Kitasatospora sp. NPDC127116 (assembly GCF_042677365.1). Lineage (NCBI taxonomy): Bacteria > Bacillati > Actinomycetota > Actinomycetes > Kitasatosporales > Streptomycetaceae > Kitasatospora > Kitasatospora sp. NPDC127116. The sequence goes on along the minus strand of NZ_JBHXTL010000047.1, from coordinate 51,200 downwards.
CCCTCGGGGTGCCGGCCGCCGACCGGGCGGAGGCCCTGGCACTGGCCGACGCCCTCGGCCCGGCCGCCGAGCGCGTCCCGGTCACCGCACCCAAGACCGGTACGGGACGGGCCTATTGCGGCGCCCCGCTGCTCGACGTGACCGCCGCCGTGCTGGCCATGGAGGACGGCGTGCTGCCGCCCACCCCCAATGTCACCGAGGTCTGCCACGACCTCGCCCTGGTGACCGGCCGCGCCCGCCCGGCCGAGCTGAACACCGCCCTGGTGCTCAGCCGCGGGCTGATGGGCTCCAACTCCGCGCTGGTCGTCCGGCGCGTGCGGCCCTGAACCACCCACACCTTCGAAGGGACACCCCCGTGAGCAACACCCTCAGTTATCCGGAACTCGCCGAGCTGCTCAAGGCCCGGGCGGGCGTCGCCGTCGACCCGGGCGACCTGGCGCGGCCGGGCGCGGAGTTCGACACCTTCGGCGTCGACTCGCTCGGCCTGCTCGGCGTGGTCGGCGAGCTGGAGAACCGGCACGGCCTCAAGGTCACCTCGGGCGCCGAATCGGCCAAGACCCCCGCCGAGTTCCTGGAGCTGATCAACTCCTCCCTCGCCACGAAGGCTGGTGCCTGAGATGCCCGGACACACCGACAACGAGATCGTCATCGCCGCTCCGCTCGACCTGGTCTGGGAGATGACCAACGACCTGGAGAACTGGCCGCAGCTGTTCAGCGAGTACGCCTCGGTGGAGGTGTTGGACCGGCAGGACAGCCTCGTCCGGTTCCGGCTCACCATGCACCCCGACGAGAACGGCCAGGTGTGGAGCTGGGTCTCCGAGCGGGAGACCGACCGGGACGCGCTCTCGGTGCGCGCCCGCCGGGTCGAACCCGGCCCGTTCGAGTTCATGGAGATCCGCTGGGAGTACGCCGAGGTGCCGGCCGGCACCAGGATGCGCTGGATCCAGGACTTCGCGATGAAGCCGACCGCCCCGGTCGACGACGCCGGCATGACCGGCCACATCAACCGGAACTCGAAGATCCAGATGCAGCTGATCCGGGAGAAGGTCGAGAAGCGGGCGGCGGAGCTGTGACCGGCGTCCACCGGGCACTGATCGTCGCCCGGATGAAGCCCGAGGCCGCACCGGACATCGCCGAGGTGTTCGCCGAGTCCGACCAGGGCGAACTGCCGCACCTGATCGGCGTCACCGGCCGCAGCCTCTTCCAGTTCGGCGACGTCTACCTGCACCTGATCGAGGCCGACCGCCCGCCGGGCCCGGCCGTCGCCAAGGTCGTCGGGCACCCGGACTTCCGGACCGTCAGCGACCGCCTGACCGCCTACGTGCAGGCGTACGACCCGGCCACCTGGCGGGAGCCGAAGGACGCGATGGCGCGGGAGTTCTACCGCTGGGACCGCTGACCCGGCGCCTCCCCGATGGGCCCGCCCCCGGCCGTGCGCCGGGGGCGGGCCCACGCGTGCCCGGCCGCAGCGCCCCGGAGCGGATCGGCCCGTCCCGGATCCGGCCGCCCCGGATTCACCCGGATCGCCCGGCCGTACGGGTGAACACTCCCGGGACTCCACCCGAAGGGCGCACGCTGCGTACCGGCGCTGCCACACTCCGGTGGCAGTCGGCCGCACGGTGGATGACCGTGGATCAGGCGCAACCCCCGCGAGTCCTCTTGCCCGGCACCGTGCCGGCAGTCGCGGTCCTGCGCACCGGAAGGATCATCCTCATGCGTTCTGCACGCACACTGCTCGCCGGGGCGGCCGTCGCCGCCATGATCACCGTCGGTACCCCCATGGCCTTCGCCGACGGTGCCGCCGACCAGGGCAAGAACCTGACCTGGCAGGAGAAGCAGGACAAGTCCGAGAAGACCTCCGACAACTCCAAGGCCACCGACGACAACAGGGGCGGTGCCGCCTCCGAGGAGCACAAGGGCGCCGACGAGCGCAAGGGCACCGACGAGCACAAGGGCACCGAGGAACACAAGGGCACCGACGAGCACAAGGGCACCGACGAGCACAAGGGCACCGAGGCCAAGGACGAGGACCACAAGAGCCCGCACGGCGGCGTGCACACCGGCGGCGGCGGTCTCGCGCTGTCCGGCAGCGGGCTCGCCTCCGGCGCGGTGCTGCTGCTCGGCGGCCTCGGGGCGGGCGCGTACGCCCTGCGCCGCGGCCGCCGCACCACCGGCGCGGTCGCCTGACGCCGGGGCACCCTGCTTCCGCCGCCTCCGGGCGCCTCCCCGCGCGGGGCTGGCGCACCGGGGGCGGTGGGCCGTCGTGGAACAGGTCGAGCGGAGGACAGGAATGACGGGCGGTCCCGCCTCTGGAACACCCCGGCTGCTGCGCGCGGGGATGGGCGCGGCAGCGGTCGGGCTGCTGCTGATCTACAACTCGGTGGACACCGGCTCGGACGCCGGCGCGGAGGACGGCCGGCCCGCTCCCCCGGCGGCCGCCGCGCCGACCGTCCCCGGTCCCGCGGGCGCCGCGGACGCGGACGCGGCGCCGCAGACGCCGGCGCTCAAACGCGCCAAGCCGACCCGGCTGCGGATCCCGCAGATCGCCGTGGACGCGCCGTTCACCGAACTGGCCGTCAACCCGGCCGGCCAGCTCGACGCGCCACCACCGGACGACAAGAACCTGGTGGGCTGGTACCGGGACGGCGTCACCCCGGGGGAGCGCGGCAGCGCGGTCCTGGCCGGGCACGTGGACACCGCCAAGGGCCCGGCGGTGTTCCTGCTGCTGAGCTTCCTGCTGCCGGGCAACAAGGTCGAGGTGAGCCGCGCGGACGGGACGGTCGCGGTGTTCTCGGTCGACTCGGTGGAGACCTTCGCCAAGAACGCCTTCCCCGACGCCAAGGTGTACGGCAGGACCCCCGACGCCCAGCTCCGGCTGATCACCTGCGGCGGCACCTACGACAAGAAGCGGCGGGACTACCTCGACAACGTCGTGGTCTTCGCCCACCTGGAGTCCTCGCACCCGGGCTGACCCGCCCCGCCCCTGCCGGGAGCGCGACGACCGCCGACCCCCTTCGCTCGGGGGCCGGCGGTCGCGCGTGCCGGTGGTCGTAACGTCGTACGGGCGTACTGTCGTACGGCGGCGGCTCAGCCGGTCACGAGGGCCTCGAAGGCGTGCAGGTAGGGGTTGACCGGGCGGACCGCGGTGACGGTCAGTCCGGCCTCCGCCATCAGCCCGACCATGCTCTCCTCGGAGTGCTTGGCACCGCCCACGTTGAGCATCAGCATCAGGTCCATCGCGGTGGTGAACCGCATCGAGGGGCTGTTGTCGACCAGGTTCTCCACCACCACGACACGGGCGCCGGAGCCGGCCGCCTTGACCACGTTGGCCAGGGTGCGGCGAGTGCTGTCGTCGTCCCACTCCAGGATGTTCTTGATGATGTAGAGGTCGGCGCGGACCGGGATCTCCATCCGGCAGTCGCCCGGCACCAGGCGGGCCCGGGCGGAGAAGGCGCCGCCGTCCTGGAGCCTCGGGTCGGCGCCCGCCACCACCTTGGGCAGGTCCAGCAGGGTGCCGTGCAACGCCGGGTGCTTCTCCAGCAGGCTGGCCAGCACGTGGCCCTGGCCGCCGCCGATGTCCGCCACCGAGTCGATGCCGGTGAGGTCCAGGTACTCGGCGAAGTCCTCGGCGGACTGCCGGCTGGAGGTGGTCATCGCCTTGTCGAAGACCTTCGCCGAGTCGCCCGCGTCGCTGTGCAGGTAGTCGAAGAACTCCTTGCCGAACAGCTCGGGGAAGACGTTGCGGCCGGAGCGCACGGCCTCGTCCAGCTTCGGCCAGGCCTCCCAGGTCCAGGGCTCGGTGCACCAGAGGGAGATGTAGCGCAGCGAGTTGGGGGCGTCCTCGCGCAGCAGCCGGGACATCTCGGTGTGCTCGAAGCGGTCGTCGCCGCTCGCCTCGAAGATGCCGTAGCAGGCGAGCGCGCGCATCAGGCGGCGCAGCTGGCGGGGCTCGGTGTCGAGTGCGACGGCGAGGTCGGTGACGGTGGTCGGGGTGTCGCCGAGCACGTCGGCGACACCGAGCCGGGCGGCCGCGCGGACGGCGGCGGCGCAGGCGGCGCCGAAGACGAGTTCGCGCAGGCGCATCGCGGCCTGGGGGCTGGTATGGGCGGGTGCGGTGGTCATGGCGGGTTCCTCGGGTCCTTGGGGGTTCCTGGGGCGGCGGGCGGCGAGGGGCGAGGGGCCGGCGGCGGGAGCGGGAGTGGGAGCGGGGAGCGACGGGCCGGCGGCCTGGGTGAGGGGGCGCCGGGGCTCAGCAGCGGCCGGCCGGCTCGGAGCGCTCGCAGGTGTTGCGGGCGAAGGTGTTGTCGGCGCCGGCGTCGCGGTCGGCGAGGTCGGCCGGACCGTTGCCGCTCAGTTCGTTGTCGGTGATCACGGCGCGGGCGTTGGAGACGCCGACGACGCTCCGGAAGAGGACGATGCCGCCGGAGAAGTCCGAGGTGCCCGTGTTGTCGCGGACCTCGTTCTCCGTCACCCGGGTGTCCTCGGTACCGGTGAGCACGATGCCGGCGCCCTGGATGGCGCCCAGGCGCGGGTTGGCCGGGCAGAACTTGTTGTTGCCGACGACGGTGTTGCGCCGGACGTCGAGGTTCCCGGCGCGGGGCACGCCCTCGTCGCCGACCACGAAGACGCCGGCGCAGTTGCCGCTGATCCCGTTGTCCTGGACGGCCAGCCCGCGCAACCGGCGGACGGTGACGCCCACCCGGTTGCCGGTCAGCTCGTTGCCCTCGACGACGGTGCCGCCGGTGTCGGGCGAGCCGCCCTCGCGGTAGGCGTAGTTGGCGAGGAAGACGCCGGACTGGCCGTTGTCGGTCGAGCGGTTGCCGCGGATGACGGCCCGGGTGGACATCTCCTGGCTGATGCCCTGCTGGGCGTTGTCGTGGACGTAGGTGCCGCTGACGGTCAGACCGGTGGTGCCGCTGGCGTCGATGCCGTTCTTGCGGAAGCCGGTGACGGCGAGGCCGTGGACGGTGACGTCGGACAGCGGGTGCTCCTCGGTGCCGACCACGCAGATGCCGTGGCCGGCGGCGGCGCAGGCGTTCTCGGTGCCGTCCCCCGGGACGATCACGCTGTCCCGGCCGGCGCCGCGCAGGGTGATGCCGGGGGTGGTGATGCGGACGCTGCCCCGGTAGGTGCCGGGGAACAGCTGGACGGTGTCACCGGGCCGGGCGGCGTCGACCGCCCGCTGAATCGATTCTCCTGGCCGGACGTGGTGCAGCGGGAGGCCACCGTCGGCGCGGGCCGCGGGGGCGGCGGCCAGGGCGGCGAGGACGGTGGTCAGGGCGGTGGCGGCGGCGGTGGCCGCGGCGAGGTGGTGGACCCGTCGCGTGGACATGAGTGGTGACCTGTTTCTTTCGGCGCGCGCGGTGTTCGTGCGGGTGTCGTGGTCCCCCGCACGGGCCGGCGGTATGGGCTGACGCGCTGTGCGCGGGCGGTGACGGCCGGTGGGTGCGGCCGTGTCGACGGTACGGGCGGCCGGATGGGCCCGCCACCAGGGCTGGGCTGCGGGACTGACGGGGCGTCGACCGGAGGTGGGACGGCCCGGCGTGGCGCGGGGTGGTGGGGGTCGGGCGCGTCCGGCGCTTCGGCAGCGGGCTCGGCGGCAGCGGGCTCGGCGGGTGCTTCGGCAGCGGGCTCGGCGGCCCGGGGTCAGCCCGCGGCCGGGGCCTGCGGCCCGAGGCGGACGGGCAGCGCGGCGAGGTGCCAGGCGGCCGGGTTCGGTCCGCGCTCGACGGCCTCCGGGCCGACCGCGAGAGCCAGCCGCGGGTACGTCCGCAGCAGCGTGTCGAAGGCGACGACGGCCTCCTGGTGCGCCAGCACCGAGCCCAGGCACCGGTGGGTGCCGTGGCCGAAGCCCAGGTGCGCCTCGTGGTGCCCCGCGCGGTCCGGCGCGCTCGCCCGGCAGACGTCCAGGCGCTCCGGCTCGGCGTAGGCCCGCGGGTCGTGGTTGGCCCCGGCGAGGATCGGCATCACCGCCTCGCCCTTGCGGATCGGGGTGCCGGCCAGGGTGAGGTCCTCCGTCGCGTAGCGCGGCACCCCGCCGATGGTCGGGCCGCACCAGCGCATCAGCTCGTCGACGGCGGCGGGCAGCAGGCCCGGGTCGGACCGGACCAGCGCCAGCTGTTCGGGGTGGGCGAGCAGCGCGGCCGTGCCGTTGCCGATCAGGGTGGCGGTGGTCTCGTGCCCGGCCACGATCAGGTTGAGGATCAGCGAGACGGTCTCCACCGGGGCGAGGTTGTCGCCCTCCGCGGCGGCCAGCCGGGAGAGCAGGTCCTCGGCCGGTTCGGCCCGGCGGCGCCCGACCAGGTCGCGGGCGGCGGTCACCATGGCGCGCAGCGCCTCGTCCAGGCCGGGCCCGGCGCCCCGGCCGAGGTAGGAGCTCCAGCGACGCCACTGCGGGCGGTCGGCCTCGGGGATCCCGAGCAGCTCGCAGATCACCGTGACGGGCAGCGGGTAGGCGAAGTGCGCCACCAGGTCGACCACGCCGTCCGGGCCGGCGTGCCGGGGCAGCGCCCGGGCGTACTCCTCGGCGAGCCGCTCGATCCGGGGCCGCAGGCGCTCCACCGCACCGGCCGTGAAGGCGGGGTGCACCAGCCCGCGCATCCGGCGGTGCCGGGCGCCGTCCGCGCCGAAGACCCCGGCGCGGAGGTACTTCGCGCACTCCGGCGGCATGCCGCGGGCGCGCCAGACCTGCTCGGTGCGGTGCGCGGGGACGGGGGCGGGGGCGGGGGCGGCGGGCTCGTCCGCCGGGCCGGACGGGTCGGCGGCGGTGCCCACGGCGCCGACGGCTTCCGCGGCGAGGACGTCCGTGGTGGCGTCCGTGGTGGCGGCGGCGGTGGCGAGCTCGTCGGCGACGGGGCCGTCGACGGCGTTCACGTCGTTGACGAAGCGCGGGTCGGACAGCACGGTGCGGACGTCCTGGTAGCGGACGGCGATCCAGAAGGGCTCCACGCCGGGGATGGTGGCGCGGGCGAGCGGGGCGCGCTCGCGCAGGTCGGCGAAGGCGGTGAAGGGGTCGCGGATCAGGTGGTCGGCGCGCAGGTCGACGGTCTCGACCGGTTCGGCGGTGCTCACGGCTGCCTCCTCAGGAGTCGCGAAGTCCATCTGGTCACGGATCGTGAAGGAGGCGGGTGGGGTGGTCCCCGGGTTCCGGCCCGGATTCACTCGATCGAGCACAGTGAATCGTTTCTCCGGGCCCGGCCGACCCTCCCGGGCCACCCCGCCCCGGCCACCCCGCTCCGCTCCGCTCGGCCCGGCCCGGCCCGCCCGACGCCCCGGTCCGGGCGCGTGGCATGCTCGGGGCCATGACCACCGTGCACGTACCGCCCGTCGCCGCCCTCCGCAACCCGATCGGTGCCCACGTCCCGGTGGCCGCGCGTGGACTGGCCGGCACCGGCCTGGCGTACGCGGCCCGGGTCGGCGCGGAGACGGTGCAGGTGTTCGTGGCCAACCCGCGCGGCTGGGCCACTCCCCCGGGCAACCCGGCCCAGGACGAGGAGTTCCGCACCGCCTGCGCCGAACGGGGCGTCCCGGCCTGGGTGCACGCGCCGTACCTGATCAACTTCGGCTCGGACAACCCGGCCACCCGCGAACGCTCCGCCGAGTCGCTGCGGCACTCGCTGCGCCGCGGCCACGCCATCGGCGCGCTCGGTGTCGTCCTGCACACCGGCTCGGCGGTCGGCACCGCGCCCGGCGGCGGCTCGCGCCGGGCCGAGGCGATGGCGCAGGTCCGGACGGACGTCCGGCCGCTGCTGGAGGAGCTGGACGGGCTGGGCGACGACGCGCCCTGGCTGCTGCTGGAGCCGACGGCGGGCCAGGGCAGCTCGCTCTGCTCGCGGCTGGAGGAGCTGGCCGCGTACATGGCGGCGCTGGACCATCACCCGAAGGTGGGAGTCTGCCTGGACACCTGCCACGCCTTCGCCGCCGGGCACGACCTGGCGGAGCCGGGCGGGGTGACGGCCGCGCTGGACGCCCTGGCCGCCGCGGCCGGTCCGGGCCGGCTGCGGCTGATCCACGCCAACGACTCCGAGGACGTGGTCGGCGCCCGCAAGGACCGCCACGCCAACATCGGCGCCGGGATGATCGGCGCCGAGCCGTTCCGCGAGTTGTTCGAGCACCCGGAGACGGCCGGGGTGCCCCTGGTGGTGGAGACCCCGGACCGCAAGCACGGCGGGGACGGCACCGGGCACGCGATGGACATCGCGGTGCTGAAGGAACTGCGGGACCGGGCGGCGGTCCGCGGCCCGGTCCTGCGGGACAGGGCGGCGGGCCGCGGCCCCGGAACCCGTCCGGCGCACCTGCGGGAGCCGGCCGCCGCGGGACGGCCGTGAGCCCGGAGGCCGACGGGCGGCCTCCGGGCTCGGGGGGCGGGGATCAGCAGCCGCAGTCGCTCTCGCTGTGCTCGGAGTAGTTGAACCAGGTGGCGTGCGGGCCGACCAGGCCGACGCCCGCGGAGCCGGACTCCAGGTGCTGTCCCTCCGACTGCGTCGGAGCGAAGCCCCCCGCCATGGCCGAGGTCGGGACCGCCACCACGGCACCGGCCACGGCGACGATCACGGCGAGCTTGCGGATCTTCCCACGAAGCGACATCTGATGTCCTTTGGTTCGTCTCTGGTCCTCAACCCGCGCCCCCGACCGGCCTGTTCGGCCGCCCGACGGGCCGGGCGGCGCCCCACCGGGGGCGCCGCGCCAACGTTGGCACACGAACGCGCGGCTTCGGGCGCGCGCCGCAACCGGGCTGAGGCGTTCGGGTGAGGCAACTCCCCCGGCCGGGCGAATCCGGGCGTACGTCGAGGAATCCGGGCGTACCCGCGTGAATCCGGTCGAACGGCCGGACGGAGGGGGCCGGACGAGTACCCGTCCGGCTGCCCCGCGGCCGCAAGTCTTGCGGTGATGGACCGGGCGAACTGAACAAATCCCGGCGATTTGGTGCAAGGTGCCGCCCGGTCCGAGCATGAACGGTCGCTCCATGACGCTCCACCGAGCGCGAGCACCAGCAGGAGCAGCACCACGAAAGGCGCACCACCCTCATGCAGACCAGTCCCGCCGCACCCCGGCAGGCGACCCGACCGAGCGGCCCGGAGACCCCGGGACCGGTCGGCTCCCCGCCGGACGGCCCCGCGCCCCGGACCACCGGCCGCCGCTTCGGGCTGCTGACCGCCACCGCCCTGGTGATGGGCAACATCATCGGCGGCGGCATCTTCATGATCCCCGCCGCCGTGGCCCCGTTCGGGACGGTCAGCCTGGCCGCCTTCGGAGTGCTCACCGTGGGCGCGATCGCGCTGGCGCTGGTCTTCGGACAGCTCGCCCGCCGCAACCCGCGCACCGGCGGGCCGTACGTCTACGCCCGCGAGGCCTTCGGGGACTTCGCCGGCTTCCTGTCCGCGTGGTCGTACTGGATCACCACCTGGGTCAGCAACGCCGCGCTCGCCGTGGCCGCCGTCGGGTACCTGGACGTACTGCTGCCGCTCCACCACTCCATCCCGCTGGAGATCACCGCCGCGCTGGCCTTCCAGTGGCTGCCGGCCCTGGCCAACCTGGCCGGCACCCGCTACGTCGGGGCCGTCCAACTCGTCTCCACCGTGCTGAAGTTCATTCCGCTGCTGCTGGTCTCGGTGGGCGGCCTGTTCTTCTTCGACCCGAAGAACCTCGGGCCCTTCGACGCCACCGGCCACGGCTGGGCGGGCGGCATGACCGCCGCCGCGGCGATCCTGCTTTTCAGCTACCTGGGCGTGGAGTCGGCCGCGATGAGCGCCGGCAAGGTCCGCGACCCGGAGCGCAACGTCGGCCGGGCCAGCGTGCTCGGCACCACCGGTGCGGCGGTGGTCTACCTGCTCGGCACCATCGCGGTGTTCGGCACCGTGGCGCACCAGCAACTCGTCCACTCCGCCGCGCCGTTCTCGGACGCCGTGGACGCCATGTTCGGCGGCAGCTGGGGCGGCACGGCGATCGCCGTCGCCGCGCTGGTCTCGATGACCGGCGCCCTCAACGGCTGGACCCTGCTCTCCGCCCAGGCCCCGTACGCGGCCGCCAAGGACGGCCTGTTCCCGGCCGCCTTCGGCAAGGAGCGGCGCGGGGTGCCGACCTTCGGCGTGCTGGTCAGCGTGGCACTGGCCTCGGCGCTGACCGTGGTCAACTTCGCCAGCGGCGCGAAGGGCGCCTTCGACATGCTGGTGCTGGTCACCACCTTCACCGCCACCGTGCCGTACCTGCTCTCCACTGCCGCCCAGCTGTACTGGCTGGTGCGCGGGGCGGGCGAGAAGGTCGACCGCGGGCGGCTGGTGCGCGACGCCGTCCTCGGCCTCGGCGCCTTCGCCTTCTCGCTCTGGCTGCTCGCCGGGGCCGGCTACGCCGCCGTCTACCAGGGCGTGCTGTTCCTGTTCGCGGGCATCCTGGTCTACGTCTGGATGGCGGGCCGCCGCCGCGACTGAATCCCCCGGCGGCAGCCGGAAAACCGGACACACCACCCCGAACCCCCGTGACGTACGCCGGACTTGTCCGGTGCACGTCCGATGTGCACGAGGATTTCACTTCCCGGGTCTACCCGCGTAGGTGACCGGATCGCCACACTGGCGCACGCAATTCAGCAGTTCTTCCGATCTGATGATGGAGCGTCCGCCATGGCCCCCACCGCACCCGTGCGCCGGTTCCTGTCCTGCATACCGGCTGCCGCCGCCCTCGCCGCCGCGACCGTGCTCACGGCCGGCACCCCCGCCCAGGCCGCCCTGCCGACCCCGATCTCCGCGGCCACCGCCCGCAGCTACCTCGCGGCGATGCCCGCCACCGCGGAGACCCACGGGGACACCTACGACCGCACGCTGTTCCCGACCTGGATCACCATCAGCGGCACCTGCGACACCCGCGAGTGGGTCGTCAAGCGGGACGGCAGCAACGTCGCCACCGACACCTCCTGCAAGGCGACCAGCGGCAACTGGTCCTCGCCGTACGACGGCGCCACCACCACCAACGCCTCCTCCTTCGACGTCGACCACCTGGTGCCGCTCTCCGAGGCCTGGGCCTCCGGCGCCTGGGCCTGGACCACCGCACAGCGCCAGGCCTTCGCCAACGACGTCACCCGCCCCCAGCTGCTGCTGGTCTCCGCGAGCAGCAACCGCTCCAAGGGCGACCGCGACCCGGCCGAGTGGCTCCCCCAGGCCTCCTACCGCTGCACCTACGCCCGCGCCTGGGTGCAGGTGAAGCAGTACTACGGCCTGGGCGTGGACAGCGCCGAGAAGACCGCGCTCACCGGCATCCTCGACAACTGCTGACCCGGAAACCCCTGCGGCCCGGCGCTCACCCCGCGCCGGGCCGCGGTGCCGCGCACGGGCGCGGCGACGGCGCCGGGCGGGCGCGGCGGTGGTGCCGGGCGGCGCGGCGCGGTCAGTCGGCCGAGTCGGCCGGGAAGTCGACCGGGTAGGCCTCGGCGAAATCGGCCGAGCGGGCCACCTCGCGCCACCTGGTGTCCTCCTCCAGGAGCCGCCGGTCCATGGCGATCGAGCCCTCGACGGCGTTGACCCCGAGCGGCAGGTGGTGGGGGATGTCGCGCCGCTTGGCCACCCGGACCAGGATCTCGGCCGCCCGGACCGGGTCGCCCGCGGCGCCGTCGCCCCCCTGCCGCAGCCGCCTGTTCACGGCGCCGACCGTCTCGTCGTAGGCCTCCGGGACGTCGTGGACGACCATCGAGGAGCCTGCCCAGTCGGTGCGGAAGCCGCTGGGTTCGACCACCAGCACCCGCACGCCGAACGGCGAGGTCTCGGCGCGCAGCACCCGGCTGAACCCGTCGATGGCGAACTTCGCCGCCTGGTAGGAGGCGATGCCCGGGGATCCGCCGACCCGGCCGCCCATCGAGGAGAACTGCACGACCAGACCGCCCTTCTGCTCGCGCAGCAGCGGGAGCGCGGCCTTGGTGACGTGGTAGACGCCCCAGAAGTTGGTCTCGAACTGGGCGCGGAAGTCGGCGTCCTCGGTGGTCTCGATCGGCGAGACGTTGGCGTAGCCGGCGTTGTTCACCAGCACGTCGATCCGGCCGAAGGCGGCGTGCGCCTCGGCGAGGGCGGCCCGGGTGGCCGCCGGGTCGGTGACGTCCAGCGCGATCGGGCGGATCCGGTCACCGAACTCCTCGGCGAGGTCGGCGAGTTGCTCGGGGCGGCGGGCGGTCGCGGCCACCCGGTCGCCGGCTTCGAGTGCGGCGCGGACGAGGGCGCGACCGAAGCCGCGCGAGCTGCCGGTGATGAACCAGGTCTGTTCCGTGTTCTGCTCCATGGCTTCTAGTAAAACATCGTTGCGTTATTAGCGCAACGATGTTGCGGTATTACGGCAACGGTGTTGCCCTACCATGGGCGGGTGGATGCAGCATCGGAGTTCCAGCGCGCACGCTCACCCGAGGCCAAACGCCGGCGCGAGGCCGCGATCCTGGCCGCGGCCCGCTCGCTCGGCCACGAGCACGGCATCAGGGACGTGACCCTGACCGACATCGCCGCCGCGGTGGGAATGCACAAGTCGGCGCTGCTGCGGTACTTCGAGACCCGCGAGGAGATCTTCCTGCGGCTCACCGCCGAGGGCTGGGCGGAGTGGTCGGACGCGCTGACCGCGCGGCTGCGGGAGAGCGCGGAGCCGGGCCCGGCCGCCGTGGCGCGGGCCTTCGCCACCACGCTCGCCGCCCGCGGGATGTTCTGCGACCTGCTCGCCCACGCCCCGCTCAACCTCGAACGCAACGTCTCGCTCGACGCGGTGCGCGACTTCAAGCTCGCCACGCTCGCCGCCCGCGAACCGATCGGCGCGGCCGTCCGCGAACAACTGCCCGCACTGGACGACCAGGACGTCACCGACCTGATCGCCACCGCCGTCTCCCTCGCCGGGGCCATGTGGCAGATCGCGAACCCGGGCGCCGAGGTCGCCGCCCTCTACCGCACCGACCCCCGGCTGGCGCACGCCGTCATCGAGGTCGAACCCCGGCTCGCCCGCATCCTGACCGCCACCGTCACCGGGCTGGCCGCCGGCCGGGCCGAGCCGCTCGGCTGACCCACCCGCCCGGCCCGTTCGACCCGCGCCAACTCCCGTTCCGGTGCACTCGGATGGATCATCTGACGTGCCGCGCAAGGGATTTGACCCTAGGTTCCGGTGCCAGGGGGTCAACCGAGCGGAAGGCTGTTTCTGGCATGGCTGGCAAGTTCGAACTGTACGTGGACGAGGGCGGCATGCACCGGTTCCGGCTCAAGGCGAGCAACGGGGCGATCGTGGTGACCGGCGACCCGCAGGAGAGCAAGGACGACTGCCTGAGGAGCATCGAGTCGATCCGCAAGCTCGCGCCGTACGCGGAGCTCAAGGAGACCGCCGGGTCCGTGTGACGGACGCGAACCGCGCCGCGGGTCGGCGGTGCAAATCGCCGACCCGCGTTCTCCTCTACGACAGATCCCTTTGGCCGGGTGCACGCCGGACGCGGACAGAACACTGGCATGCGCGTCGCCATCGTCACCGAATCCTTCCCGCCCGAGGTCAACGGAGTCGCCCACAGCGTGCTGCGGACGGCCGAGCACCTGGTCCGCCGGGGCCACCGGCCCCTCGTCGTCACCCCCGCACCGGCGCGGGGCGCCGAATGCCCGCCGGAGACCTTCGGCGGCACCCCGGCGGGCGAGATTCCCGTGGTGTGCATCCCGTCCGTCCCGCTGCCGGGATACCCGCAGGTGCGGATCGCCCTGCCCAGCCGGCAGCTGTCGGCCGCGATCGCCGGGCACCGTCCGGACATCGTCCACCTGGCCAGCCCCTTCGTGCTCGGCGCGCGCGGGATGCAGGTCGCGGCGCGGCTCGGGGTGCCCGCCGTGGCCGTCTACCAGACCGACCTGGCCGGCTACGCCCACGCCTACCGGGCCGGGCGGGGACTCGGGGAGGCCACCGCCTGGCGGCGGATCCGGGCCGTGCACCGCGCGGCCGCCCGCACCCTGGCGCCCTCCACCCCCGCCGCCCAGGACCTGACCGCGCACGGGGTGCCGCGGGTGCAGCTGTGGCCGCGCGGGGTGGACTCGGTGCGGTTCCACCCCCGGCACCGGGACGAGGCGCTGCACCGGGCGCTCGCCCCCGGCGGGGAGGTGCTGGTCGGGTACGTCGGACGGCTGGCCCCGGAGAAGCGGGTCGACCTGCTGGCCGCGGCCTCGGCACTGCCCGGCGTACGGGTGGTGGTCGTCGGGGACGGCCCCTCGGCGCCCGGGCTGAAGGCCTCGATGCCGGGCGCGGTGTTCCTCGGCCGGCGCACCGGTGACGAACTGGCCCGCTGCTTCGCGACCCTGGACGTCTTCGTGCACACCGGCCCGCTGGAGACCTTCTGCCAGACCATCCAGGAGGCGATGGCCAGCGGCGTACCGGTGATCGGCCCGGCGGCGGGCGGACCGCTGGACCTCGTCGCCCACCACCGCACCGGCCTGCTGGTACCGCCCCGGGACGGCGCGGCGGTGGCCCGCGCGGTGGCCGAGCTCGCCGCCGACCCGGCGCGGCGGGCCGGGTACGGGCAGGCCGGCCGGGCCGAGGTGACCGCGCGCACCTGGGAGGCGGTCGGGGACCTGCTGCTGCGGCACTACGCCGAGGTGCTGGCGGAACACCGCGGGCTGCCGCTGCCGGCCGCCGCCCCCGCGCCGGTCGAACCGGTGGCGCCCGTCCTGCCGGAGGAGCTGCCGGCATGACCCCCGTTCCCGACGACAGCGCACGGACGACCGGCGGGGCTCGGCCGACCGGTGGGGCTCCTCGGCCGGCCGGCGGGGCACCGAGGGCCGACGACGCGCCCAGGGCCGGCGAGGCGCTGACTATCGTCCGGCTGGCCAACTTCGTCACCCCGGTCTCCGGCGGCCTGCGCACCGCGCTGCGCCACCTCGGCGCCGGGTACCGGGCGGCCGGGCACCGTCCGGTGCTGATCGTCCCCGGGGAGCGGCGCTCCGAGGAGGAGACCGAGCAGGGGGTGGTCGTCACCCTGCCCGGCCCGGTGCTGCCGGCCGCCGGCGGCTACCGGCTGCTCACCGACCGGCGGGCGGTGGCCGCCGAACTGACCAGGTTGTCCCCCGACCGGCTGGAGGTGTCCGACCGCACCACGCTGCGCTGGACCGGCGCCTGGGCACGGCGGCACGGGGTGCGGTCGGTGATGGTCTCTCACGAGAGCGCGGCCGGGGTGCTGCGCACCTGGGGCCTGCCCGGCCCGCTGGCGGGCACGGCGGCCGACCGGCTCAACGCGGCCACCGCCCGCGCCTACGACGCGGTGCTCTGCACCACCGACTGGGCCGCCGCGGAGTTCCGGCGGATCGGCACCCCGAACCTGGTCCGGGCCCCGCTGGGGGTGGACCTTGAGGCGATGCGGCCACTGC
Source organism: Kitasatospora sp. NPDC127116 (assembly GCF_042677365.1). NCBI lineage: Bacteria > Bacillati > Actinomycetota > Actinomycetes > Kitasatosporales > Streptomycetaceae > Kitasatospora > Kitasatospora sp. NPDC127116. Next base: position 35,859 of record NZ_JBHXTL010000047.1, on the reverse strand, counting down.
CGCCGGCCACCTGCGCCGCCGAGCGGGCCCGCTACGCCGCTCCGGACGAGACGCTGCTGGTGCTCTGCTCGCGGCTCTCGGCGGAGAAGCGGCCCGAGCGGGCGATCGAGGCCCTGGCCGAGCTGCGCGCGCGGCGGCACCCCGCGGTGCTGGTGGTCGCCGGGACCGGCCCGCTGCGGGAACGGCTGGCGGCCCGGGCCGCACGGCTGCGACTGCCCGTACGCTTCCTCGGGCACCTGGGCGGGCGTGCCGAGCTGGCCCGGCTGCTGGGCTGCGCGGACGTGGTGCTCGCGCCCGGGCCGGTGGAGACCTTCGGCCTGGCCGCGATGGAGGCCCTGGCCTGCGGAACCCCGGTGGCGGTCAGCCGCTCCTCCGCGCTGCCCGGCCTGATCGGGCTCGCCGGAGCGACGGCCGTCGACACGGGCAGTGGATTCGCCTCCGCGGTACGGCAGTTGCTGGGGCGGCCGGAGGACCTGCGGCGGGCCGCCGCCCGGACGCAGGCCGAGCGGTACGGCTGGCCGGCGGCGGTGGCGGCGTTCCTGGCGGCGCACGGCGCGCACCACGACGAGGCGGTGGACGGGGGTCGGGACGAGCATGCTGGAAGCCGGGCGTGACCGGGCGGCGCGGGAGCGCCCCGCGGCGGGCGAACCACTGCGCTTCGTCGCGCTCGGGGACTCGCTGACGGAAGGGGTCGGGGACCGGGTCGGCGAGGGCTGGCGCGGCTGGGCCGCCGTCCTGGCCGACGCGCTGGCACCCGAGGGGCGGGCCGCGGAGTTCACCAACCTGGCGTACAGCGGGGCGCTCACCACGGAACTGACGATCCGTCAGCTTCCGCGGGCGCTGGCGCTGCGGCCGCAGCTGGCGGCCGTGGTGGTCGGCGGCAACGACACCCTGCGCACCGGCTTCGACATCCGGCGCGCCACGCTGGAACTGGACGCCACGATGGGGGAACTGTCCGGCCACGGCGCCAGGCTGCTGACCGCCTGCCTGCCCGACCCGGGCAGCCTGCTCCGGCTCCCGGCACCGCTCGCCCGGCCGCTGGCGCGCCGGATGCGGGCGGTCAACACCGTGGTGCACGCCCTCACCGAGCGCCACCGGGCGATACACCTGCACCTCACCGAACTGCCGTGGCTGGCCGAGCGCCGGCTGCTGAGCGTGGACCGCCTGCACCCCAGCGCCGAGGGCCACCACCTGATCGCCCTGCGGTTCCACGACCTGCTCACCGAGGCCGGCCACCCCCTCGGCCCACCGCCGGCCGCCGCCCCCGCCGAGGCCCCGCCGGGCCCGGCCGCCGACCTCTGGTGGATGGCCACCCGGGGCACCCGCTGGCTCGCCGCCCGCAGCACCGACCTGCTGCCGGGCCTGCTCGCCCTGGCCGCCGCCGAGGGCGTCGCCCGCCTGCGCGGCGGCAGCGGACGGCACGACGAACAGATGGCGCGCGCGGCGGCACAGGCGCTGGCCTCCCTGGGGTGAGGGGCCCGCGTCGGCCCCGCAACGACGGCTGTCCGAGGAGGAGTTCACCGGCGCCGGAACGTGGCACCGCGCGTGGTCCGAGGAGGAGCGCGCGACACTGCGCGGAAGCGTCGGGAGCAACCCCTGCCGGGCGTCCGGCGGACACCCGGAGGAGCCGCACCGCCCGGGTCCGGACGGGAACCGGCTCCGCGCCGTCGACGGGGTCCGGGTGCCGGTGACCACGCCGGACGGCCCCGGAGTACCGCCGTGGGCCGACCCGGACCGAACGCCGCGAGCGGCCGAACCGGGCGGCGCCGGGCCTCCCGATCGCCCGATCGTGGGGGATCGGGAGTGCCGCCCGGAGGGAACCGTAGAGGTGGGCCCGGTTGTCGTGTCCGGGGAGAACATGACGGAGGGAGTCGGGGTGGAGAACGCGGGCACGGTCGGCCGGGAGGTCCTGGCGGCGGCGGGGGTGCTGTTCCCGGATGGGGCCGGGCGGGTGCTGGTGGTGCGGCTGCCGTACGACCGGAAGCACCCGGTGGCGATCCCGGGCGGCGGGTGGGAGCCGGCGGACCGGTCGCCCCGGGAGACCGCCCTGCGGGAGATCCGGGAGGAGCTGGGCTTCACGCCCCGACTGGGACCGCTGGCCTGCGTGGACTGGGCGCTGCTGCGCCACGGCGACCTGCCGATCGTCGCGTACCTGTACTGGGCCGAGCCGCTGACGGCGGCGCAGGCGGCGGCGTTCCGGCCGGACGCGGCGGAGGTCGGCGGCTGGACCTGGCTGACGACGGAGCAGGCCGGGCACGCGCTGCCGCCCCGGTTGTCGCGCCGGGTGACGGCCTGCCTGCTGGCGCCGCGGGACGACGGGCCGCTGGAGCTGGAGGACAGCCGGCCGGTCGGGCACACGCTCCGGCGGCTGCCCGCCGACGGGCCGGTGCCCGCGTACACCGGGCTGGCCGCGGCGCCGGGGCTGACGCCGCCGACCGAGGAGCGGCCGGAGCCGCCGATGGACCGGGAGACCTACTACGCCACCCGGCCGCGCATCCGGGCCAAGGCGCGGGCGCTGTTCACCGATGCCGCCGGCCGGGTCCTGCTGGTACGGCTGCGACCGTGGGACGGGCCGCGCGGGCAGGTCCCGTACTGGACGCTGCCGGGCGGCGGGGTCGAGGCGGACCGGGAGATGCCCCGGGCGGCGGCCCGGCGGGAGATCCGCGAGGAACTCGGCTGGGAGGTCGAACCGGGGCCGCTGCTGGCGCTGGACTGGCAGCCGGGTGCGGCGGCCGACCCGGCGGCGGACCCGGCGACCGGCCGGGACACCGCCGTCCTGGTGTACGTGTTCGACGGCGGCACGGTGACGGAGCGGATGCTCGGCTCGATCGTGCTGCCGGAGGAGGAGCTGGTGGAGTGGCGGCTCTGCGATCCGGCCGAGGCACGGACGCTGCTGACCGGCCCGTCCTGGGACCGGACGGCCGCCGCGCTGGCCGCCCGGGAGCGGTCGGGCGGGCCGGCCGAGCTGGTGCGCGGGCAGGCCGCGGGGCCGGACCTGCCCCGGGGGTGAGCCCCGCCGGACGGAGCCCGGCGGCGGCCCGAACCACCGCCGGGGCCTCGCCCGTGACCCGCGCGGCCATGGCTCGCGCACCCGCGACCCGCGCACCCGCGACCCGCGCACCTGCGACCCGCGCGCCCGGGCGCCGCGCCGGGGTGGCGTCTCGGGGCGACTGTCCCAGGGTGGCGCCTCGGGGCGGCTGTCCCGGGGCGGTGTCCCGGGACAGCGCGTCAGACCTCCAGCTCGGCCTCGATCCGGCCCAGCTGGTGGCGGGCCATCGCGAGGTTGGCGCGCGCCTTGTCCAGTGCGAGGTAGAGGAACAGGCCCTTGCCGGTACGGCCGGTGAGCGGGCGGATCAGGTGGTACTGGCTGCTCAGGGTGATCAGGATGTCCTCGATCCCGTCCTGGAGGCCGAGCATGTCCATGGTGCGCATCTTGGCGCGGACCACGTCGGTGTTGCCGGCGGCGGCGACGTTGAGGTCCAGGCCGCCGGGGCCGTCGAGGGTGGCCAGCGCCATGCCGCTGTTGTAGTCCACCAGGGCCGCGCCGATGGCGCCCTCGATGCTGGTCATGGCCTGCTTGAGCGCGCCGGGTGCGTCGGTCATCTGGGTAACTCCCGTTCGGTGATGGGTGGTTCGGGACGGATGGGGACGATGGTTCGGTGGTCGGCCCGGGTCTGCCCGGGTCAGCCCGTGTCGCGCGGATCCTTGGGCACGAGGGCGTCGTTGAGCAGCCCCGCGATGCGCTGGGCGCTGCGGCGGGCCTCCAGGTGCAGCCGGCCGACGTTGACGTCGGGGTGCGCCAGCAGGGTCAGCACGCAGCTGCCGCCGGCCGCGTACGTGGCGACGTAGCCGTTCTCGCCGCGCACCAACGACTCGCGGAACTCGCCCTGACCGGTGGTGTCGGCGAGCCGCTGGGCCAGCGAGAGCGAGGCCGCCGTCATCGCGGCCAGTCCCGAGGGTTCGGTGCCGTGGGTGTCGTGCGCGACCAACAGGCCGTCCACGCTGGCCACCAGACCACCCGCGAGGTGCGGTACGCGGTGCTTGACGGCACGCAGTTCGGCGAGCAACTCGGTCTCCAAGGCGATCAGTTGTCTCCTTCCGACACGCTGCTTGAGTGCCCGCCTCATGGCCGGAACGACGGGGTCGCGGGCGGGGAATGGGTCAAAGTCGGGCCTCCAGAAGGTCTCGGATCCGGGTCAGCAGCGCGACGTCCGGATCGGGGACGGCCAGCGGGTGGGCCGCTGCCGTGATGGGCGGGCGTTCGGGGCACGTGGGGGCGTCGGTCCCGCTGCGGGCCGCCTCGGGGGCGGAGGCGGGAGTGGAAGCGGCAGCGGGGGCGGGAACGGCCGTGACCGGGGTGCCGGGGAGGCCGGCGCCCCGGAGGCTGGCGCCGGGGACCCGGCGGTGCAGCCCTCGGGCCGGTCCGCTCGCGGCCGGCGGGGGGACTTCGGGCCGGGGAGCGGTCGTCGGCCGCGCCTCGGACACCGGGACCGCCGCCGGGGCCTCCGGCGCCGCAGGTGCCGCAGGTGCAGCGGGCACCGCGGATGCCGGGGCGGGCGGGCGCGGCTCGTCGGGCGGGCGCGGGGCGTCCAGCAGTCCGGCGGCGGCCAGTCGACGGACATCGGCCGTCACCCCGAAGCCGGAGCGGCCGAGCAGCCGGGCCAGGTCCGCCGGGGTCCTGCGACCGTCGGCGTGGTCCAACAGCTCACGTCGCCGGCGGCCGCACGAGCGGTGGGACGACCGGCGGCCGCACTCGGCCGGGCGGACGGGCGCGGTGTCGAGCTGCGCCCACGGCCAGATCCCGTCGAGCAGTTTCCGGCGGCGCTCGACCTCGCGGCGGATCCGGGCCGGGTCGACCTCCGCGACCGGCCCGAGCCAGTGCCGGGCGTCGGCCTCGAACCGCCAGACGCCGCCGGCCGGGTCGGCCAGCACGAAGAACGCGGCGTCGAACAGCGTTCCCAGGTGGCCGAGTTCGAGCTCTCCCCGGGTGAGCAGCCGCCGTTCGACCAGCGCCTCGCCGACCCTCGCCCCCGGGCCGTGAGCCCGGAGCAGTTCCGCCCAGTCCTCGGGGGTGGTCCGACCGCAGCCGATGAGCAGGTCGGCCAGTCCGGGCGCCCGGAGGGACTCGGCGGCGGCCACCCGCCCGTCGACCAGGTGGAGGCTGCCGAGCGGCCCGCGCAGGGCGCCGGTGGCGCGGCGGTCGGCGAGCAGGGCGAGCGCCTCGCCCGGGGACCTCGGGGTGGCGGCCTCCGCCGGGGACGGCGGCGCGGTGCCGGTCGCGGCGGTCACGCGCTCACCCCAGCACCAGCTCCTCGGCGAGTGCCTGGAGGCGGAAGCGGGCGGCGGCGAGGTTGCCCTCCGCGCGGTCCAGCCAGAGGTGCAGGACGAGCCTGTTGTCGAAGACGGTGTCGATGAAGCGGATCAGGTGGTAGCTGCGGCCGGCGGTGACGATGATGTCCTCCAACGGGGCCCGCCGGTCCTCCGTCACGGTGAAGGTCTGGCTCTCAACGGCCGCCCGCACCAGGTCGGTTGCCTCGGCGGCGGAGGTCTCGTGCTCTCCGGTCGGGCTGTCCCCGAGGCTGCCGAGGGCGAGCCCGCTGCTCCAGTCGACCAGGCTCGCGGCGCGGGCCCCGTGGATCGCCATCGCTCCGGAGAGGCATTCGTCGATACCGGGCACACCGGCTCCTTCGCGGGGTCTGGGCGGCCGGGCGCAGCGCGGCACCGGCCGGTTCACCACCAGCAGTGGCTAGTTCGACACGGAAGGCTACTGCCGGATTCCATATGACGAACATTCCAATGGCATATTCACATCAGTAACGGCCAGTTCCAGCCAAGAACTGACGGCACATCAGACCGGATGCGACCTCGCCCCCACCGGTCGGCCAGGGAGGTTGGAGTACCGTTCACCGGCCACCTGGCACGGCACCTTGGCCGGTATCGAGCCCCAAGAGAGGGTTTCGAGCCCGAAAGTACGATAAGAGGGCGCGGGCGCGGAAGGCGAACACGACGAAGGGGCCCGCTCCGCTGGACGGAACGAGCCCCTTCGATGGGAGCGCCAGGCCCGGATCGCACGGACTCTCCCTACTGAAAGTAGGGCGTGCTCTGGTAGCACCGCTGACGCCTGTTCGAGATTCCGTTTCCCGGAAGATCACTTCCTCTCGACGGGGTGAACACTAGCAGGACATCACGCCTGGTCAGAAATCGTGGCCGGGCGAACGGCAGCGGCCCCGGGGCGAACGGGGCGAGGCGGGGCGCCCCCGGGCCGGGGGGCGAACCGGCGCCCGACCGGGGCTGCGCGCCGGGGCCGGACCAGGGCTGCGCGCCGGGGCCGGACCGGGCCCAGGGTCAGCCCAGCAGTGCCCGGTAGCCCTCGATCAGGGCGGTGAGCCCGAGCCCGAAGGCCCGGTCGGCACGCTCGCGCCCGGCGGGGACGGCGTCCAGGGCGTCGGCCAGCCGCGGGGTGGCGCCCCGGTCGACGGCGTCGACCATGACGTCCGGGGCGACCAGGTCCAGCGCCGAGCCCAGGACGAAGCTCTCCAGGGCGGTGATCAGTCCCATCACGTCCTGCGCGGCGAAGCCCGCGTCCTCCAGGGTGGCGACGGCCCGCTCGTACAGCTCGTGCATGAACGATTCGGCCAGCGGCGCGGTGGCGAGCAGCCGGATGATGCCGGGGTGCTCGGCGAAGGCGTCCCGGTAGGCGTGCGCCCAGGTGCACAGCGCGGCGTCCCAGGACTGGTCCCACATCGACTGCTCGCCGATCGTGCGCACCAGCTCGGCACGCATCAGGGCGACGATCTCGGCCCGGCCCGCGACGTGGTGGTAGAGCGCGGAGGGGCTGACCTTGAGCGCACCGGCCAGCGCGGGGATGGTGAGGTCCCCCGCCTCGTCGACCAGCCGCAGCGCGGTGTCCACGATGCGCTGCCGGTCCAGCAGGGGTGTGCGCGGCCTGGGCATGCCCGGTTCCTCACCTTCGGGGTCGCCGAGCGGCCCGTCGGCACCGGCAGACCAAGATCATCGTTATCCAAGCGTTACTGAACGGCTTTCAGTAAAACTCTTCCGCACCCGCCGGTGCCGCGCCTACGGTAACCGAACCCCATTCGGTTAGGCAGGCCGCGCACCCGTCGGCCCGCCCTGCCCCGGAGAGGACCCACACCCCCGCATGCGTGCCGAAACGATCTTCACCGGCGGCCGGATCCACACCGGAGACCCCGCCCTCCCCCGCACCCACGCCCTCGCCGTCGGCGCGGGGCGGATCGCCGCCCTCGGCGACGCCGCCCTCGCCCTGCGCGACGAAGGCACCGAGACCGTCGACCTCGACGGCGGCGCCCTGCTGCCCTCCTTCGGCGACGGACACGTCCACCCGCTGCTCGGCGGCATCGGCCTGCGCGGCGCGCCGGTCCGCGACTGCACCAGCCTGGAGCAGGTCGTGGCGGCCGTCCGCGACTGGGCGCAGCGCCACCCCGAGGCCGAGTGGATCACCGGCGACGCCGTCGACCCGTGGCTGGCCGAGGGCGGACTGTTCGACGCCCGACTGCTCGACGCCGCCGTCCCGGACCGCCCGGTGCTGCTGCGCACCATGGACCACCACACCGGCTGGGCCAACAGCGAGGCGCTGCGCCGGGCCGGGTACGGGCCGGACACCCCCGAGCCGGTGGGCGGCGAGATCGTCCGCCGGCCGGACGGCAGCCCGCTGGGCACCCTGCGCGAGTTCGGTGCGCTCAACCCCGTCCTCGCGCTCGTCCCGCCGCCGCCGTTGGCCGAGCAGGTCGCCGCACTGCGGGAGAGCACCGCCGCGCTAGCGGCCGCCGGGATCACCTGGCTCCAGGACGCCTGGGTCGAGCCCGCGCAGGTGGACACCTGGCTGGCGGCCGTCGCCGAGGAGGGCCTGCCGGTCCGGGCCGGGCTCGCCCTGCTGCTCGAACCGGACGGCTGGCGCGAGCGGCTCCCCCGCCTGGCCGCCGACCGCGACCGGGTCGAGGCCGCCGGGCACGGGCGGCTCACCGCGCGGGCGGTCAAGTTCTTCGCCGACGGGGTCATCGAGTCCGGGACGGCCGCGCTGCTGGAGCCGTACAGCGACTGCCCGCACTCCCACGGCGTCGCCAACTGGACCGGCGCCGAACTGGCGGAGGCCGTCACCGCCGTGGACGCGCTGGGCTTCCAGCCGCACATCCACGCGATCGGCGACCTCGGCGTACGGATCGCGCTGGACGCCGTCGAGGCCGCCGCCCGCCGCAACGGGCCGCGCGCCCGCCGGCCGGTGATCGCCCACGTGCAGCTGGTCCACCCCGACGACCTGCCGCGCTTCGCCGAGCTCGGCGTGATCGCCAACTTCGAGCCGCTCTGGGCACAGACCGACCCGCTGATGACCGAGCTCACCCTGCCCCGGATCGGCCCGGAGCGCGGCTCCCGGCAGTACCGGATCGCCGCCCTGCTGCGCGGCGGCGCCCGGGTGTCCTTCGGCAGCGACTGGCCGGTCACCCGTTACGAGCCGCTGGCCGGGCTGGCCACCGCCGTCACCCGGCAGACCCCGGGCGGCCTGCCGGACGGCGGCTGGCTGCCCGAGGAGCGGATCGGGCTCGCCGAGGCGCTGGCGGCGTACTCGGCGGGTGTGGCGCACCAGGCCTTCGAGGAGGCCGAGTGGGGTGTGCTGCGACCGGGCATGCGGGCCGACCTGGTGCACCTGGCCACCGACCCCTACGCGGTGCCGGCCGGTGAGCTGGCCTCGATCGGGGTGGCGGGCACCTGGCTCGGCGGGCGGCGCACCCACGGCGGCCCGCCCGGTGGCGCCGACCGCTCGACCCGCTGAGGCGCCCCGCTCCCCCCCGGCCGACCCGGCCGCCCCGGCCGACCCGGCCGCCCCGGCAAACCCCAGCCGCCCCGACGGACTTCCCGACCGGTTCCGGCCGTCCCCCACGGCGGCCGTGCCTCGTTCCCCGGTCGGCGGCCGGCGCGTGTCCGCCGCCGACCGTCGCTTCCTCGTTCGCACGACCTCAGGAGAGCTCCCCCATGAACCCGCCCTCCGACGCGGCCTCCTCCTCCGCGCTCCGTCCCCCCGGCTCCGCTGCCGCTTCCGGCTCCGCCACCTCCACGTCCGCCTCCCCGGGCTCCCCGGGCTCCCCCGGCGGCTCCGGCGGCTCCGGCGGCCTGGGACGCGGGGTGCTCGGTACCGGCGACATCGTCTTCTTCGTCGTGGCCGCCGCCGCGCCGCTGACCGTGATGGCCGGCGTGGCACCGTTCGCGATCTCCTTCGGCGGCATCGGCACGCCGGTCGCCTACCTGGCCACCGGCGTGGTGCTGGCGCTCTTCGCGGTCGGGTTCACCGCCATGACCGCGCACATCCGCAACGCCGGCGCCTTCTACGCGTACGTCACCCGCGGCCTCGGCCGGGCGGCCGGGCTGGGTGCGGCACTGCTCGCGGTGCTCTCGTACAACGCCATCCAGATCGGGATGTTCGGCGCCTTCGGGTTCTTCGCCCGCACCACCGCCGCCGACCTGCTCGGGCTGGACCTGCCCTGGCCGGTCTGGGCGCTGTTCGGGGTCGCGGTGGTCTGGTTCCTCGGCTTCCGCTCGATAGACCTCGGGGCCAAGGTGCTCGGGGCGCTGCTGATCGCCGAGACCGGCATCCTGCTGGTGCTCGCGGTGGCGGTGCTGGTCAAGGGCGGGGCGCACGGGCTGAGCCTGTCCTCGTTCGCCCCCGAGCACGTGCTCTCCGGGGGGATGGGCGGCGTGCTCGGACTCTCCTTCGCCGCGTTCATCGGCTTCGAGGCCACCGCGATCTACCGTGAGGAGGCCCGGCAACCGCACCGGACCGTGCCGCGCGCGACCTATGCCGCTATCGCCTTCCTCGGCCTCTTCTACACCTTCGTCACCTGGATGATCGTGCAGGCCTTCGGCGACACCGAGGCCGTCGCCGCCGCCACCGCCGACCCGGCCGGGATGTTCTTCACCGCGATGACCGACTACGTCGGCGGCTGGGCGACGGAGGTGCAGCGGGTGCTGATCGTCACCAGCCTGCTCGCGGCACTGCTCGCCTTCCACAACACCATCACCCGGTACGGCTACGCGCTGGCCAACGAGCGGGCCGCCCCGGCCGCCCTCGGCCGGATCCACCCGCGCCACGGTTCGCCGTGGATCGGCGGCATCGCGCAGTCGGTGCTGGCGGCGGTGGCCGTCGGGGTGGCGGCGCTGATCGGGGCGGATCCGTACAACCAGTTCTTCCTCTGGGTGAACTCCCCAGGGGTGGTGGGCATCCTGGTGCTCCAGGCGCTGGCCGGCCTCGCCGTGTTCGCCTTCTTCCGCCGCAACCGGGCGGCCGCCACGAGCGCCGGGGTGTTCCGTACGGCCGTGGCACCGCTCGCCGCCACCGTGCTGCTGTGCGGGGCCACGGCGCTGGTGGTGTGGCGGCTCGACCTCTTCACCGGCGCCGGCCCGGAGGTCAACTGGCCGCTGGTCGCGATCGTGCCGGTGGTCTTCCTGACCGGCGTCGGGATCGCCCTGCGGCTGCGGGCCCGGCGGCCGGAGGTGTACGCGCGGCTCGGGACGACCGAGGTCGACGCGGGCTGAGCCACGGGCGACGGGCGGGGGACGGGCGCCGGGCGCCGGGCCGGGGGCGGGGGACGTGCCGAGGGCGGGGACGGGCGCCGGGCGACGGGCAGGCTGCGGGCCCCACGTACCAGCTCCGACCCGGCCCTCGCCTGGTCAGATCTGGCCGACGGCCTCGGCGAGGAGCCGGTAGGAGTCGAGCAGCGCGGTGCGGTCGTAGGTGCTGGTGGTGACCAGGAACTCGTCCGCCCCGCTGCACTCGACCAGCTTCGCCAGCTCGGCGGCGGCCTGCTCCGGGGTGCCCGCGATGTGGCCCTTGAGCGACTGCTCGAACGCGGCCCGCTCCCGGGCGGTCATCGCCCGGGCCCGGATCTCGGCGGCGGAGGTCAGCGGCGGGAACTCGCCGTGGGTGCGGGAGTACGCGCCGGACCAGGCCTCCGGGACGAGCAGCTCGCACGCCCGCTCGGCCGTGTCGGCGACGGCCACCGTGCCCGAGACCACCACGTACGGCTCGGCGGCCTGCGCGGACGGACGGAAGCGGGCGCGGTAGCGGTCGATCGCCTCCAGCATCCGGTCCACTCCGCGCGGGGCGGCGATCACCAGCGGCAGTCCCGCGTCGGCGGCCAGGTCGGCGCCCGTGCCGGTGGCCAGGACGAAGGCCGGGACGTGCAGGCCTTCGGCCGGACGGGCGTGGACCCCGCGGTTCGCCGGCTGCGAGCCGTCGAAGTAGCCGAGCAGTTCGGCCAGCTGGGCACCGAACGCGTCCGCGGCGTCCTTCTCCCGCCCCAGCGCCCGCCGGACACCGTCGGTGAAGCCCACCGAGCGCCCGAGCCCCATGTCGATCCGCCCCGGGAACAGTGCGGCCAGCACCCCGAACTGCTCGGCCACCACCAGCGGCTGGTGGTTGGGCAGCATCACCCCGCCGGTACCGACCCTGATGCGCGTGGTGGCGGCCGCCACCGCCGCAGCGAGCACGGTGGGCGCCGACCCGGCCACCCCCGGCACGCCGTGATGCTCGGAGACCCAGAACCGGTGGTAGCCGAGCCGCTCCACCTCACGGGCGAAGGCCACGGTGCTCCGCAGTGCCTGGGCCGGCTCCTCGCCCTGTCTGGTCCGGGAGCGGTCGAGCACGGAGAGCCTGGTCGTGGGCGCGGCAGTGGTCACGTCGTCGGACAACGCCTGCGCCCCGCACGGGCATTCCCCGTGCGACCGGGCCGCGGCCGACGGCCTGCCGGTCAGTCGCCCGCTCCGGGTATTCGGCCCGGACGCGTGTCCGTGGCCTCGGCCCTGACCGGGGCCGGTGCCGGTGCCGGGGCGGTGACCTGGGCCGGGGCCGTGACTTTGGCGTGGGCCTTGCGGCGGCCCCAGGGCTTGTACACCGAGAGGATCACGTTGAACAGGTAGAGCGTCAGCGCCACCGCCGGAACGATCACCGTGTTGTAGCGGACGAAGCCGAGGTCCGCCACCGTGATCGGGCCGGTCGGGTGCGCCTCCACCACCCGCACCGCGTCGTGCAGCCGGTCGGTGAGGGCGAGGACGGAGGCCGTCATCGCCCCGAGTGTCAGCCAGAACTTGGTACTCACCCAGTAGTACCGGAACAGCCCCCAGGACGTGCCGAGCCCGAGCGCCACCCCGCTCAGGAAGGTGAGCAGGCTCAGCGGCAGGATCAGCGCGTCACCGAGCAGGCCCATCGCCCGGTAGGCGGTGCGCAGCCGGTCGGCGTCCCCGGTCGTCAGGGCCGTCACCGCCAGGGTGAGCAGGCAAAGCATCAAGGCCAGCCAGCTCACCGAGGCGACGACGTGCAGGACGACCAGCGGTTTGCGCACCGCCGGCGGCAGGCGGCGGCCCCCGGACGCGGGTGCCGCCACCCGCCGTGGCGTCGGTTCGGACGCCGCGACGGCGCCGGTGGGCGAGCGCACGGGTACCTCCTTCGAGTCGGGGTCACCAGGACGGCCCCAGACTCTCCCGTCCCTGCCTCATCCGGCATCTGACGGTGGAAGTAACCTCGTCTACTCCCGAGCGAGTACACAGCCTCGGCGTGGCACCGGCGACGCCTCCCCCGGGAGCAGCACCGCCCCTCAGTCGGTCACCGCGAACCCCTGCGCCGCGCCCAGCCGCTGCAGCGAGGCCGGGCCGGGGATCCCGTCCGCCGCCCCCGCCTCGTACCCGCAGCTCCGCTGCCAGGCCGCGTACGCGGAGACCGTCCGGCTGCCGAACGAGCCGTCCACCCAGCGCTGGTCGAGCAGTCCCTCGTCCACGAGCGCCTGCTCCACGATGGCCGCCTCGGCCGGGTAGGTCAGGTGCCCCTGCTCGGCCCCCGGGTCGGTCCGGGCCGCCTCGATCACGTGGGCCACCGAGACCGTCCGCTGCCCGGGCAGGTAGCCGAGCAGCCGGCGCAGCGAGCCCGCGCCCGGGACGCCGTCCGCCGCCTGCCCGGAGTAGCCCAGACTCCCCTGGTAGTCCGAGTAGTTCTCGGTGTCCGCGTCCGTCCAGTTCGGGCCGGGGCCGGAACGGTAGTGGTCGCCGAAGCCGTGCGCGACCAGCGCCCGCCCGACGGCCGTCACCTGGTAGCCCTGGGCCCCGTAGCCGTACGCCAGGCCGTTGATGCTGACCTGGTAGCGGGCGGGCGCGGCGGGGGGCACCGGGTGCTGCTGGGAGGGCGGGATGTCCGGGGAGCCGGGCCCGGCCGTGACGTCGGGCCAGGAGCCCGGGTCGGTGTGGTCGTTGTAGGGCACGTGGGCATGCGCGTACCAGCCGCCGAAGGCCTCCCAGGTCCGCTCGTCGCGGTGGCCGGAGAAGTCGGTGGGCCGGCCCATCGGCCAGATGTCGGGCACGCCCCAGGAGGAGATCCAGGCGTGGATGCGGTCCCAGCCCGCGCACGGGGTGTCGACCAGCCGCGGGTAGACGCCGCCCTGGTAGCGGCAGTAGGGGAAGAAGACCGCCTCGATCTGGATCACCACCCGCCCGGCCCGGTTGGTGCGGGTCGGGCTCTCGGCGGGGCTGAGCAGGCTCTTCGAGCGGGAGTCGGCCGGGAACAGCTGCGCCGTGCGGCCGCTGAACGGGTCCCAGACCAGGTGCGGCGCGCTGCCGGCGCCGCTGCCGGTGAAGTAGCCGACCAGGTCCTCGTAGGGGCACCAGTCCTGCGGTGCGGCGGCGGTCGCGTTGCGGTCCCAGGTGATGTGGGCGATGGCCTTCGGCGGGTACTGCTGATCGGTCGGCGCGTGGTCGCCGAGGTCGTGGATCTCGGCACCGGGCAGCCACGGTTCGGGCATTGCGGGCTCCTCCGAACGGCGTAAGGGCATCACTTCCGGTATCGGCAGGTACGGCTCGCGGATTGACCCCGACGGCGCAAATGCCCGGCGGTGAACCCCCCGTGCCCGTCCGGACGTTCGACTCTGCAGGGGGCGTTCGCCCCCGTGTGCGATTCCGGCGCCCGTGCGGGGGCGGTGGATCGCGCGGGAGGGGGCGCATTGCACCCCGCCGGGGCGCCGCTGTCAATCGTTGACATCAAAAGTGGTCTAGTCCACGGTAGTCCGGCGGACCGGCACCAGCCCGCGCCCGGGATCTCCCTGTGCGCCCAACTGGCCTCCGTGGAACCGAATCTGACGATCCGATGGAGAAATCCGCACCATGCAAAGAGTCTGCCTCGCCCTGCCCACCATGCGGCCCTGCCCCGACACCATCGCGGAACTCGCCGAGGAGGCGGCCTACGCCGTCGCGACCTTCGGGGTCGAGGTGCACCTCCTCGTCCTCGACACCACCGACGCCGTCGGGTTCGCGGAGAACGCGGGCGCCGTGGCCGCGCTGGAGCCGACCCCCGGCGTGGCCGTCCACCACCTGGGCGAGGCGGGGCAGCGGGAGTTCCTGCGCCGGGTGTCCGAGCGCTCCGGCGCCGCCGACCCCGAACTGCTGCTCGACCTGATGCTCCCGCGGGCCGTCGCGTACGGCTCCTGCGTCAACCGGCTCTTCCTCGGCGCGGCCGCCCTGGGCTGCACCTCGGCGCACCTGCGCAACGACGACGCCGACTTCCAGGTCGTCGACGGCCGGAAGGTCTTCCCGATCCACCACGAGCTGCTCTCGATCGGCCGCCCGGCCGGCGAGGCGGCGGCCGGCGTGTCGCGCTCCGAGCTCGACCCGGCCGACGCGGACAAGCCGGTGATGCTGGTCAGCGGCTCCTTCATCGGCGAACTCAACGTGGACATCAGCGAGATCCACGAGATGGACCCGGCCGTCTACCGCGACGTGGTGCGCCTGTGGACCCCGCCGGTGTGGTCGGAGGAGGAGAGGGACGCGATGGTGGACGTGTCCTTCAAGGGCGCCGGCTCCGAGCCGTTCAGCACCGACGAATCCGTCCTCGGCGTGCCCGACATCTGGGACGTCTACATGTGCAACATCGCCCTGGACCACCGGGCCTACGAGGTGCTGCCGCTGCTGCCCTCGATCGAGACCATCGGCAGCGACTACGCCCTGCTGCACGCCATGGTCCACTCCCGGCTGCCCGGCGTCGTCCACAACCGCCACATCGTCAACTACTACACGCCCGAGCGCCGCACCGGCACCGGCTTCGTCTCCTACCAGATGCGGTTCGTCAAGTTCCTGCTCTCGATGCTGTACCTGTACCCGGTCTACGGCGGGATGATCGACCTCGGCCGCGGGCTGCTGGACGAGCGGCACGGACTGAAGGTCGAGCCGATCATCGACCTGGTGCGGGGCAGCGTCGACTGGGACCCGGCCGGGAACGTGCACTGCCTGGACGTCCTGGACCGCTCCTACCGCAAGCTGGGCGGCAAGTACGCCGAGCTCGCGGACGTGGTGGCCGGGCAGCGGCAGCAGCTCCTGGACGAGGCCCGGCAGGACGCCGAGCGGTGGGCGGTGCTGGTGGAGGCCTGGGCGCCGATGGTGGCCGCCGCCCGCGCGGAGGGGCTCGACGCCGGCACGGACGGCGCGGACGCCGGCACGGAGGCGCCGGCCCGGTGAGCGAGGACCTCCGGATCCGGCAGCTGGCCGACGACGACTGGGACGCCGTGGTCGCGCTGGAGCACGACGCCTACGCGGCCGACGGCCTGTCCGAGGGCCGGGAGGCGCTCCAGTCGCGCGCCCGCAGCTCGCCCGGCACCTGCTTCGTGCTGGAGCAGCGCGGCGTGGTGCGCGGCTACCTGCTGAGCCTGCCCTACCCGCCGCTGCGCTGCCCGGACCTCAGCCGCCCGGAGGAGCAGGCCTTCCGCTCGACCAACCTGCACGTGCACGACCTGGTGATCGCCGAGGACCTGCGCGGACGGGAGGTCGCGCTGGGCTTCATCCGGCACTTCCGGGAGCACGCGAGCGGGCAGGGCTACGAGCGGATCTCGATGGTCGCGGTGCGCGGGGCGGACATCCTGCTGCGGCTGCTCGGCTACCGGGCGCACCGGGAGGTGCCGGTGCCCGCCTGCTACGGGCGACGGGCGGTGTACATGTCGATGCCGGTGCGCTGACCTGCGCGGATACGCGGACGGATGATCACTCGTTCGGCCCAGTTCGACCGGCGAGGATCACCCCGTCGGGTGAAGCTGGTGGCGGGGGCGCCCCCCCGCCGCCGCCCCCCCGACACCCCCACCCGCGCCCGCCTACCCCGGCGACCCCCATAAACGCCCAGCCCTCCCCCAAGTAAACAA
>NZ_JBHXTL010000047.1:0-19656 GCF_042677365.1 Kitasatospora sp. NPDC127116 | reverse complement strand
AACTCGCTGGGCCGGCCCGCCCCCCGCCGCTCTTAGGCGCTGTTTTGCACCATGTTTCGGCCCTGTAGCCCGGGCAACTACACCCCCTGTGTGTGTGGGGGGGCGGGGGGGCCCCCCCCCGCCCCCCCCGGCAGTACCCCCGTACCCGGCCGTACGTCCGAGGAGCAGCGCATGAAGGCCGCCGTCGTCCGCGATTTCACCGCACCGCTGGTCGTCGAGGACCACCCGGTACCCGAGCCGGCCGCGCACCAGGTCCGGGTCCGGATCGAGGCCTCCGGCCTCTGCCACACCGACATCCACGCCGCCCACGGCGACTGGCCGGTCAAGCCCAGCCCGCCGTTCGTGCCCGGGCACGAGGGCGTCGGCATCGTCGAGGCGGCCGGCAACCTGGTCCGGCACGTCCGGGTGGGCGAGCGGGTCGCCATCCCCTGGCTCGCGGACGCCTGCGGGCGCTGCGACCACTGCGTCTCCGGCTGGGAGACCCTCTGCCTCCAGCAGCACAACAGCGGCTACTCGGTGGACGGCGCCTACGCCGAGTACGCCCTCGCGCACGGCGACTACGTCGTCCCCGTCCCCGACGGCATCGACCCGCTGGACGCCGCGCCGCTGTCCTGCGCGGGCGTCACCACCTACAAGGCGCTCAAGGTCTCCGGCGCCGGGCCCGGCACCCGGGTGCTGGTCTCCGGCATCGGCGGGCTCGGCCACCTGGCGCTCCAGTACGCCCGGCTCTTCGGCGCCGAGACCATCGCCGTCGACGTCACCGACGACAAACTCGCCCTGGCCCGCGACCTCGGCGCCGACCACGTCCTCGACGCCCGCACCCAGGACGTCGCTGCCGAGGTCCAGGCCCTCGGCGGCGCCCACGCCGCGATCGCCCTCGCCGTCAGCAACGCCTCCTTCCAGGCCGCGTACGGCGCCCTGCGCCGCGGCGGCACCCTCGTCCTGGTCGCCCTCCCGGCCGGCGGCAAGCTCGAACTGCCCGTCTTCGAGACGGTGTTGAACGGCACCAAGGTGATCGGCTCGATCGTCGGCACCCGCGAGGACCTCGCCGAGGTCTTCCGGCTGCACGCCCTCGGCCGCACCCGGGTGATCCGCGAGACCCGCCGCCTCGACGACGTGAACGCCTGCTTCGACGAGGTGCTGAGCGGCAAGGTCTCCGCCCGCCTGGTCTTCGACCTGCGCTGACGGCCCCCCGGACCGTCACCCGGCCGGTCAATTCGGCGGCGCGCCCGGCCGGGCGGCGGGCACGATGCCCGGATGCCGCCACTGCTGCACACCGCCGCCCGCCCCGGTTCGTCCGGGTGGGGTTGCAGTTGCGTCTCCGTTCCGTTCGGCGTGGGTACGAAGTGGCCGGCGGTCCGGGATCGTGGGGGCAACCACTCGTACGGCAGGGGGAGTTGCCATGGGGGACGGCCGGGGGGCGGCACCGGATGCGGTGGCGGCGGCACTGCTGGGCGACGGGCCGCACCAGGCGGTGGCCGATGTCGTGCGGGCGCGGCTGCGGATGGTGCCGGAGGGCGCCGGGGCGCTCGCGGCGGCGCAGGCGCGCCCGGGGGACGCGCAGGCGCGGGCGCTGCTGGCCGCCGCCGTCGCGCACCTGCTGGCCACGGACCCGGCGTTCGCGCAGTACCTGGCCACCACCGCGCTCGGGAAGCCGGGCGATCCACCGACCGTCCAACTGCGGAGCGAGCCCGGCACCGTGCAGCTGCGGGTCGGCCCGCCGACCGCACCGCCGCCGAAGGGCCCGAGCACCGTTCAGCTGCGGACCGGCCCCGCGGCCGCCCGCGCCCGGGCGCTCGCCGCCCGGCGGAGCAGCGCCGGGATCGTGGCGGCGCTCGTCCTGGTGCTGATCGCCGCGCTGGTCGCGCTCGGCGTCCACCTGGGCTCGCGCCCGCTGCTGAAGCCGGGCGGGCCCGGGCTGGCGCACGCCGCGCAGCCGCTGGGCGACCCGGTGCTGGTCCAGGGCGTGCTGCCCGACGAGGGGGCGATGCCGCGCGGGTGGCGGGTGCAGCGCGGGCCGGAGTCGGGGACGGGCCCGACCGACGCGGTGCCGTGCCTGCTGCCGGACGCCTGCGACCAGCAACTCGCCTCCGCCAGTGTGACGTTCGGCGCCGCTTCGGTGCAGACCGTGGAGTTCGACGTGGTCGCCTTCGCCTCCCCCGAGGCGGCCGCCAAGGCCTTCGACAGCGCACTCGAACGCACCGGCGGCGTGGAGGCGACGGCGGTGGCGATCCCGCGGATCGGCGACCGGAGCGCTACCCGGACCGTCGGTTCGTCGTCGGCGGTGGCGCTGGTCCAGGTCGGCGGCGTGCTGCTCCTGGTGCGGGACGACGGGCCGGGCGCCGCCCTGACCGCGCCCGGGCTGACGGTGTTCGCCCGACTGCTCGCCGACCGCGCCCACCAGGCCCAGGAGGGCCGCACTCCCGACGCCTCCGCCCGGGGGGCGACGAGCTGACGGTCGGCGCCCCCCCGGCGCCCGGAGCGGGCGGGGAGCCGGGTCGTCGCCCGAATGCATGTATCGCTCCCTTGACTGGCGTCACGGACGCGCCATACTGGCCTCACTCCCCGCTCGCACAACGAGGTGCCCGCCCATGGAGCTCTCACCCTCCGCGCACGTGGACACGTTCTGCCGAGACCATCTCCCACCCTTCGAGCAATGGCCCGAACTCCTCTTCGAACTGCCGGAGTTGGCCTATCCCGACCGCCTGAACTGCGCCGCCGCCCTGCTCGACGACACCATCGAGCGCCTCGGCCCCGACCGGCCCTGCCTGCTCACCCCCACCGAACGGTGGTCCTACGGCGAACTGCGCGACCACGCCGACCGGATCGCCCGTCTGCTGACCGAGGACCTCGGCCTCGCCACCGGCAACCGGGTCCTGCTGCGCGGCCCCAACACCCCCTGGCTGGCGGCCTGTTGGCTGGGCGTACTGAAGGCCGGCGGGGTCGCCGTCACCACCATGCCGCTGCTGCGCGCCGCCGAGCTGACCGAACTGCACGGCATCGCCCGGCCCGTCCTCGCCCTGTGCGACCACCGCTTCCTGGACGAGCTGCACCGGGCACGGACCCCCGGACTGCGCGTCCTCGGCTACGGCGGCCCCGGCGCCGAGGACCTCACCGCCCGCTGCGCCGCCAAGGCCGCCCGTTTCCCGGCCGTCCCGACCGCCGCCGACGACGTCGCGCTGATCGCCTTCACCTCCGGCACCACCGGCCGCCCCAAGGCCACCCTGCACTTCCACCGCGACGTGCTCGCCATCGCCGACACCTTCTCCCGCCACCTGCTCCGCCCCACCCCCGAGGACCTCTTCGCCGGAACCCCGCCGCTCGGCTTCACCTTCGGCCTCGGCGGCCTGCTGGTCTTCCCGCTGCGGGCGGGCGCCGCCGGCCTGCTGCTGGAGCACGCCACCCCGGAGCAGCTCGCCGAGCAGGTGCGCCGGCACCGGGTGAGCGTGCTGTTCACCGCGCCGACCGCCTACCGGGCCATCCTGGCCGCCGGGCTGGCGGACCGGCTCTCCGGGGTGCGGCACTGCGTCTCGGCGGGCGAGCCGCTGCCCGCCGCCGTCTGGCGGGCCTTCCACGAGGCCACCGGACAGCGGTTGATCGACGGCATCGGCGCCACCGAAATGCTGCACGTGTTCGTCTCGGCCGCCGGCGGGGACATCCGGCCCGGTTCCACCGGCCGGCCCGTCCCCGGCTTCCGGGCCGCGGTCCTGGACGGGCAGGGCCGTCCGGTGCCGGACGGCGAACCCGGGATGCTGGCGGTCAAGGGCCCGACCGGCTGCCGCTACCTGGACGACGAGCGCCAGCTGGACTACGTCCGCGGCGGCTGGAACCTCACCGGCGACACCTACGTCCGGGACCGCGACGGCTACTTCTGGTTCCGGGCCCGCAACGACGACATGATCGTCTCGGCCGGCTACAACATCGCCGGGCCCGAGGTCGAGCAGGCGCTCGCCACCCACCCCGACGTGGCCGACTGCGCGGTGGTCGGCGCGCCGGACGAGCGGCGCGGCACGGTGGTCAAGGCGTACGTGGTGCTGCGCCCGGGCGTCCCGGAGGGGCCGGAGACGGCGCGCGGGCTCCAGGAGCACGTCAAGCGCGCCATCGCACCGTACAAGTACCCGCGGGCGGTCGAGTTCGTGCCCGGGCTGCCGCGCACCGCGACCGGCAAGCTGCACCGCGCCGAGCTGCGCCGACGGGCCGCGCCGACCCCGGCCAGCGTCACCGTCGAGCGCCGGGTGGAGTGGTTCGACACCGACGCCGCCGGGCACTACCACTTCTCCGCCGTGCAGCGCTGGGCCGAGGCGGCGGAGGCGGCCCTGCTGCGCCGGCTCGGACTGGCCGACCTGTTCGGGCGGATCCCCCGGGTGCACTTCGAGGCCGACTACCGCGAACGGCTCTGGTTCGGCGACCTGGTCCGCACCGAGCTGCGGGTGGTCCGGGTCGGCGGCTCCTCGCTGCACTACGCCTTCGAGGTGCACGGCCCGCACGGGCTGGCCGCGAAGGGGCGGATGTCGGTGGTGCACTCCGCACCGCACGACGGGGGCGCCGAGCCGTGGCCCTCACAGGTCCGCCGCACGCTGGCGGAGGCCGGGCCGCAGCGCCCGGAGGTGGCCGCGTGAGCCCCGGGACGGCCGCCGGCGCCGGGGCGACCGTCGGCCCCGGGCCGTCCGCCGGTCCCGGGGCGATCACCGCCCCCGAGGCGGCCGCATGAGCACCGCACGGGACCGTACCCGGATCGCCGTGATCGGCGGCGGCCCGGGCGGGCTCTACTTCGCCGCCCTGGCCAAGCAGCTGGCGCCCGACCGGGAGCTCACCGTCTTCGAACGGGACGGCCGGGACGACGAGTTCGGCTTCGGCGTGGTCTTCTCCGACGAGACCCTGGACGGCATCGCGCACGCCGACCCGCACGTCTTCGCCGCGATCAGCGCCGAGTTCGCCCGCTGGAGCGACATCGACATCCGCTTCGCGGGCGAGGTGCGCACCAGCGGCGGCCACGGCTTCGCCGCCCTGGACCGCAACCGGCTGCGCGCCGTCCTGCAACGGCGCTGCGCCGAGCTGGCGGTGGACGTGCGCTACCGGACCCCCGCCCCGCCCGTGGACCGGTTGGCCGCCGAGTACGACCTGGTGGTGGCCGCCGACGGCATCCGCTCCGGCACCCGGGCCGCCTTCCCGGAGAGCTTCCGCCCCGATCTGGACGAGCGCCACTGCCGCTACATGTGGCTCGCCACGGACAAGGTCTTCGAGGCCTTCACCTTCATCGTCGAGCGGTTCGACTTCGGCGTCCTCCAGGTGCACGCCTACCCGTACAGCGCCACCCGCTCGACCTTCATCGTCGAGGCGGCCGCGGACGCCTGGCGCCGCGCGGGCTTCGAGGCCCTCGCCGCACGGGAACCGGCGCGCGGCGAGAGCGATCTGGCGAGCGTGCGTCGCTGCGCGGAGCTGCTCGCCGGGCACCTGGACGGCCACCGGCTGATCCCCAACGCCTCCCGCTGGATCCGCTTCACCACGGTGCGCAACGCGAGCTGGCGCCACCGCAACGTGGTCCTGCTCGGCGACGCCGCGCACTCCGCGCACTTCTCGATCGGCTCGGGCACCAAGCTCGCCCTGGAGGACGCCCTCGCCCTGGCCGCAGCGCTGAGCGAAAAGCCCACCCTGGACGAGGCGTTGGCCGGTTACGAGGCCGAGCGGCGCCCGGTGGTGGAGTCCACCCAGCGTGCCGCGCAGGCGAGTCTGGAGTGGTTCGAGACCATCGGGCGGCGGACCGGGCAGGACGCCGACCGGTTCGCCTTCAACCTGCTCACCCGCAGCCGGCGGGTCACCTACGGCAATCTGCGGGCCCGCGACCCCGCCTTCGTGGACGCCGTGGACACCGCCTTCGGCGGCTCTCCCGGAGTGCCGCCGATGTTCCGGCCGCTGAAGCTGGGCGCACTGGAACTGCGCAACCGCGTCGTGGTGCCGCCGCTCGCCACCTTCACCTCCCCCGACGCGCTGCCCAGTGGCTTCGACCGGGCCCAGCTGACCGGGCACGCGCTCGGCGGCGCGGGGCTGGTGCTCGCCGGGATGACCGCGGTCGGCCCCGAGGGCCGGGCCACCGACCGCTGCCCGGGCCTGTGGACCGACCACCAGGAGGCCGCCTGGCACCAACTCGTCGGCGCTGTCCGGGCGGTGAGCGACACCCCGCTCGGCATCCAGCTGACCCACGCCGGCCGCCGGGGCGCGACCACCGCCCCCGGGCCGGACGGCATCGGCCGCCCGCTCACCGAAGGCTGGCCGCTGATCGCCCCCTCGGCCCTGCCCTGGGACGCCGACAGCCCCGTTCCGCACGAGGCGAACGAAATCCAACTGGCCGCCGTCACCGCGGACTTCGCAGCCTCCGCCGAGCGGGCCGCGCGGGCCGGCTTCGACGTGCTGGAGCTCCAGTTCGGCCACGGCCACCTGCTCTCCTCCTTCCTCTCCCCGCTCACCAACCGCCGCACCGACCGCTACGGCGGCCCGCTGGCCCACCGGCTGCGGCTGCCGCTGGAGGTGCTGACGGCGGTACGGGCCGTCTGGCCGGCCGGCCGCCCGCTGCTGGTGCGGATCTCGGCGAGCGACTGGGCGCCCGGCGGCACCACCGAGGAGGAGGCGGTGGCGATCTGCCGCGCGCTCGCCGGGGCCGGGGCGGACGCGCTGGACGTCTCCACCGGCGAGGTGGTGGCGCACCAGCGGCCGCCGTACGGGCGCGGCTACCAGACGCCCTTCGCCGAGCTGGTCCGCGCCGCCACCGGCCTGCCGACCATCGCGGTCGGCGCGATCTCCGGGTTCGACGACGCCGACTCCGTGCTGCTGGCCGGGCGGGCCGACCTGGTCGCGGTCGGCCGCGCCCAGCTGTACGACCCGCTCTGGACCCTGCACGCCGCCGCCGAGCGGGGCCACACCGGGCCGGGCGCCCGCTGGCCCGGGCCGTGGACGGCGGGCAGCCGCAAGCCGCCGGGCCCGAACGCCGACCGGGTCGCCCCGCGCCTGCACCTGCTGCGCGAGCCGCCCGCGCCCGTCCACCGCCGCTGGTCACCGCCCCTTCCTTCCGACACCGCCGAGGAGTGACGAGGAGCCATGCCCCACCTGCCCCGCTTCACCGCCGCCGCCGTCCAGGCCGCCCCGGTCTACCTGGACCCGGCCGCCACCGTCGACAAGGCCGTCGCGCTGATCCACGAGGCGGCCGGGCACGGCGCCGAACTGGTGGTCTTCCCCGAGGTCTTCGTGCCCGGCTACCCGTACTGGAACTGGACGATGAACCCGGTGCAGGGCTCGCCCTGGTTCGAGCGCCTGTACCGGGCCGCCGTCGACGTCCCCGGCCCGTACGTCGACACCCTGCGGGCCGCCGCCCGGCAGGCCGGCGTGGTACTGGTGATCGGGATCAACGAACGCGGCGGACCCGGCCTCGGACTGCTGTACAACACCCTGCTGATCATCGACGCGGACGGCGAACTCCTCAGCATCCACCGCAAGTTGATGCCGACCTGGGCCGAAAAACTGACCTGGGGCCAGGGCGACGGGAGCACCCTCGCGGTGCACCCCACCGCCGTCGGCCCGCTCGGCGCGCTGGCCTGCGGCGAGAACACCAACCCGCTGGCCCGCTTCACCCTGCTGGCCCAGGGCGAACTGGTCCACGCCGCCTGCTACATCGCGCTGCCGGTGGGCCCGGAGGACTACGACATGGCGGACTCGATCGCGCTGCGCACCGCCGCGCACTGCTTCGAGGGCAAGGTGTTCTCCGTCGTCTCCTGTTCCACCCTCTCGCCCGGGATGGTGGACCTGATCGCCGGCGACGACCCGCAGGTCCGCAAGCAGCTCGCCCGCCCGCACAGCGCCCTGTCCGGGATCTTCGGTCCGGACGGCCGCCCCGTCACCGAACCACTGGTGGACGAGGAGGGCATCGTCTACGCCGAGATCGACCTCGGCCGCTGCATCCAGCCCAAGCAGATGCACGACATCGTCGGGCACTACAACCGCTTCGACGTCTTCCGGCTGCACGTGGACAACCGCCCGCTGCGGCCGCTGACGCTCCCCGAGGAGGAGGCATGACCAGCCCCGAGGGCACCCCTGGCCACAACGCTCACGACGACGACCGGATCGGCCGGTCCCGGGTCACCGACAGCCCCGAGCTGCTGACCTACTACAAGGAGTTGGCCGAGCACGAGGCGGGCGCCCTGTGGACGGTCGCGAACGAGATCGAACCCTGGTACCCGCAGCCGAAGTCCGTCCCGGTGCTCTGGCGCTACGCCGACCTCCGCCCGCTGGTGCGCAAGGCGCTGCCGCTGGTGAAGGCCGACGACGCCGGCCGCCGGGTGGTGATGCTGGTGAACCCCGGCCGCCGCGAACTGAGCGCCGCCGTCGGCCTGTTGTACACCGGCCTGCAGATCATGGGGCCCGGCGAGGCGATGACGGCGCACCGCCACCAGGCCTCCGCGCTGCGCTTCGTCCACGAGGGCACCGGTGCCTGGACCGTCGTGGACGGACAGAAGCTGAAGGTCGGCCCGCGCGACTTCGCGATCACCCCGAACAACACCTGGCACGAGCACGGCAACGAGGCCGACGACGCCCCGGTGATCTGGCAGGACGGCCTGGACATCCCGCTGGTCAACACCCTCGACGCCAACTTCTACGAGGTCCACCCGGAGCTGTACCAGCGACCGGGGCCGGTCATCGGCTCCTCGCTGCTCAGCTACGGCGGCAACCTGCTGCCGTACGGCGTCGAGAAGTGGAGCAGGCCGTACTCTCCGCTGCTCGGCTGGCCCTGGGAGCCCAGCTACCACGCGCTGCGCCGGCTCGCCCGCGCCAGCGAGGGATCGCCCTACGACGGCGTGATCATGGAGTACACCAACCCGGTCACCGGCGGCCCGGTGATGCCGACCATGTCCGCCCACCTGCAACTGCTGCGCCCGGGCCAGGCCACCCGCGCTCACCGGCACACCGGCTCGGTGGTGTACACCGCGGCCAAGGGACGCGGCGCCTCGGTGATCGCCGGACAGCGCTTCGCATGGCGGCAGGGCGACATCTTCGTCGTCCCGTCCTGGGCCTGGCACGAGCACGAGAACCTCGACCGGGGCGAGGACGCCTGCCTGTTCTCCTTCAACGACTTCCCGGTGATGCACGCGCTCGGCCTCCACCGCGAGGAGGCCCACCCGGACGGGCAGCAGCCCACCGTCACCACCGCCTGACCAGGAGCCCCACCACCATGCACCTGCTGACCTTCCGCACCGACGACGCCGACCCCGCCGGCCGCACCGAGGACGACGGCCGTGACGACACCCCGCGCCTCGGCGCCCGGATCGACGGCGACCGGGTCGTCGACCTGACCGCCCTCGCCACCGCCGCCGGGGCCCGACTGCCCCCCGACCTCCTCGGGTTGATCCGAGCCGGAGAGCCGGCCCTGGCCACCGTCCGCGACCTGCTGGCCGGGGCCCCGGCCGGCCGGCCGATCGCCGAGGTCTCGCTGTGCGCGCCACTGCGCCCCGGCAAGATCGTCGGCGTCGGCCTCAACTACGTGGAGCACGTGGCCGAGTCGCACCGCACCCTGGACACCGACCGCGAACTGCCCGACCGGCCGGTGCTGTTCGGCAAGCCCTCGACCGCCGTCACCGGCCCGGGCGGCCCCATCCTGCACAACGCCGACCTCACCAAGCAGCTCGACTGGGAGTGCGAACTCGCCGTGGTGATCGGCGCACCGGCCTTCCGGGTGGCCGAGGCGGACGCGCTGCGGCACGTGTTCGGCTACAGCATCGTCAACGACATCAGTGCCCGGGACCAGCGCCGCTCCGGCCAGTGGTTCTTCTCCAAGGGCCAGGACAGCTACGCGCCGTTCGGCCCGGTCGTGGTGACCGCCGACGAGATCCCCGACCCGCAGCGGCTCGACCTCTCGCTGAAGGTCAACGGCGAGCTGCGGCAGGACTCCAACACCCGCCACATGCTGTTCGGCGTCGCCCGGCTGATCGCCGACATCTCCTCCGGCGTCACCCTGGAACCGGGCGACGTGATCTCCACCGGTTCCCCCTCGGGCGTCGGCGCCGGGATGGTGCCGCCGCAGTTCCTCCGGCCCGGCGACCTGGTCGAGGCCACCATCGAGCGGATCGGCACGCTCGCCAACCCGGTGATCGACGCCCGCTGACCCGCCCCGGACCGGAAAGGACCGTCCACCCGATGCCCACCTACCGGATCGGCCAGATCGTCCCGAGCTCCAACGTCACCATGGAGACCGAGGTCCCCGCCCTGCTGCGGGCCCGCGAGGCGGTCGCCCCCGAGCGGTTCACCTTCCACTCCAGCCGGATGCGGATGACCAGGGTCACCCCCGAACAACTGCGCGCCATGGACGCCGAGTCCGACCGCTGCGCCGCCGAACTGTCGGACGCCCGGGTGGACGTGATCGGCTACGCCTGCCTCGTCGCCGTGATGGCCACCGGCCCCGGCTACCACCGGCAGGCCGAACGGCGGCTGCACCTGCGCACCGTCCAGAACGGCGCCCCCGCGCCCGTGGTCACCAGCGCCGGCGCGCTCGTCGCCGGGCTGCACGAACTCGGGGCCGCGAAGGTCGCCATGGTCACCCCGTACCTGCGGCCGCTGGCCCGGACGGTGGTCGACTACCTCGCCGCCGAGGGCATCGAGGTGCTCGACCACGCCGCCCTGGAGATCGCCGACAACCTCGACGTCGCCGCCCACGACCCGGCCCTGCTGCCCGCCATCGCCCGCGGTCTCGCCCACGCCGAGGCGGACGCGGTGGTGCTCTCGGCCTGCGTGCAACTGCCCTCGCTGTCCGCGGTCGAGGAGGCCGAGCAGCAGTTGGGCAAGCCGGTGGTCTCGGCGGCCGTCTGCACCACCCACCAGCTCCTGCGGGCCCTCGGCCTGCCCGCCTTCGCGCCCGGCGCCGGACACCTGCTCTCCGGTGCCTACGCGTAGCCTCCCGGGCGCCTTGGAACCGCAGGATTCCGCGCCCTCGGACCGGCACTCTCGTTATGATCGCCACCACCACCGGGGAGGAGGGCCCGCGCATGTCCGAGAACACGTCCCGGCCGAGCTCCCTGATCCACACCGTCTACGGCGAGTTCGTCCGCCGCCTCGGCGGCTGGATATCCATCGCCGACCTGATCGCGCTGCTGGCCGAGCTGGACGTCGACGGCCCGGCCGTCCGCTCGGCGATCTCGCGGTTGAAGAAGGCCGGCACCCTGCTCCAGGAGCGGCGCGCCGGCACGGGGTACCGGCTCGCGCTCGCGATGGAGCCGGTCTTCGAGGAGGGCGACCGGCGGATCTTCCACAGCCTGGAGCCGGCCGAACTCGCCGACGGCTGGGTGGTGGCGGTCTTCTCGGTGCCCGAGTCCGCCCGCGCCCACCGCCACCAGCTGCGCTCCCGGCTGAGCTGGCTGGGCTTCGGCAACGCCGCCCCAGGGGTCTGGCTGGCACCGGCCCGGCTGCTGCCGGACGCCCGTCGGCTGCTGGACCGGCTCGGGCTGAGCGCCTACGTCCATCTGTTCCTCTCCGCCGAGTACGCCGGCTTCGCCGATCTCCGTACGGCAGTGGCGAGTTGGTGGGACCTCCCGGCGATCGAGGCGCAGTACGGGGCCTTCGCCGACGCCTGGCACCCGGCCGCCGAGGAGCTGCGCGGACGGTCTCCGGTCGACCCGGCCGAGGCCTTCCGCGACTACGTGCCGATGCTCACCCGGTGGCGCCGGCTGCCGTACCTGGATCCGGGGCTGCCCGCGCCGCTGCTGCCCGCCGACTGGAACGCGGTACCGGCGCGCGCGGTGTTCACCGAGCTGCACGGACTGCTCGCCGAGCCCAGCCTCCGGTACGTCGAGAAGGTCACCGGACTGTCCCGCCCCCAGGAGCCGCAATGACCGACCCCACCGATCCGGCGATCCGCCCCGCCTCCGCCGTTCCGGCGGCCAGCCCCGCCCCCGCCGACCTGCTGATCCGCGCCGCCACCGTGCACACCCTGGTGCCCGGCGAGCCGCCCCGGCGGGCGGTCGCCGTCACCGGTGGCCGGATCACCGCGCTCTCCGCCGCGCCCGACGGACTGGACGCCCTGATCGGCCCGGGCACCGAGGTGGTGGACGCCCCGGACTCGACCGTGCTGCCCGCCTTCGACGACACCCACACCCACCTGGTCCTGGCCGGACACAGCGTCCACGGCGTGCCCGTCCACCGGGCCCGCGACCTCGCCGGATTCCTCGGCCTGATCCGCGAACGCGCCGCCCGCACCCCCGCCGGGGAGTGGATCCGCACCACGGTCAACTGGCAGGAGGTCCTGCTGACCGAGCAACGGATGCCCACCACCGGGGAGTTGGACACGGCCACCGCCGAACACCCGGTGCTGGTGCGCCGCGGCGCGTACAACATGGTGCTCAACTCGGCCGCGCTGCGGCTGGCCGGGATCACCGACGCCACCGAGGCGCCGCCGGGCGGCGTGATCGAGCGCGACGAGCACGGGCGGCTCACCGGCCGGCTGATCAACCGGGCGGTCGAGCTGGTCGAGCGGGTGCTGCCGCACCCGACCCCCACGGAGCGGATCGAGGGACTGCGCGCCGCCTCCGCCGACTTCGCCGCCACCGGGATCGGCACCGTCCGCGACTGCCGGGTCCCGGCCGAGGACCTCGACGTCCTGGACGCCGCCCGGGCCGAGGGCGCCCTGGCCGTCCGGGTCCGCGCGCTGGTCTCCGGCTTCGCCGCCCGCACGCCGGCCCAGGTGGACGCACTGCTGGACCGGATGGACGACTGGCGGGCGGCCGGCCGGGACGACGACCGACTGCGGCTCTGGGGCGTCAAGTTCGGGATCGACGGCGGCTTCGAGGCCGGCGCGGTGGAGGAGCCGTACCAGGGGCAGCCCTGCTACCACGGCCGGCTGCTCTGGGAGCCGGACGAGCTGCTCGCGGCGGTGGAGCGGGTGGTCGGGCGGGGCCGGCGGGTCGGCGTGCACGCCTGGGGCGACCGCGGGCTGCGGGTCCTGCTGGACGTCTTCGAGCAGGTGGTCGAGCGCCACCCCGGCCTGCCGCCGGGCACCCTGGTGGTCGAGCACGGCGGCCTGGCCCGCCCCGAGCAGCGGGCGCGGGCGATCGCGCTGGGCATCCCGGTGACGGTCCAGCACCCGCTGCTGCACGACGGCGCGCTCACCCAGCAGCGGGCCTGGGGCGAGGAGCGCACCGCCGCGCTCTTCCCGCTGCGCGAGTGGCTGGACGAGGGCGCGCTGATCACCGGCGGCTCGGACTTCCCGGTCGGCCCGTACGGCGCGATGGTGTCGGTGTGGGGCATGACCACCCGGGACACCACGGCCGGGGTGGTCGGCCCGGAGCACGCGATCGGCCGGTCCGAGGCGGTCGCGCTGCACACCGTGAACGCCGCCCGGCTGACCGGCGAGAGCGCGGTGCGCGGCAGCCTGCGGCCGGGGGCGTTCGCCGACCTCACGGTGTGGCCGGTCGATCCGCTGGATCCGTCGGCCTGCCCGGTGGACGCGCTGCGCGAGCTGCGCCCCGCCCGTACGGTGATCGACGGCCTTACCACGCACCGTGCCTGACGGTCCGTCAGGCCGCGGCGAGCTCCCGCAGGTCGATGCCGCGGTGCAGCGCGCGCAGGTCCTCGTGCAGCGTGGACGGCGGAACGGCGAGCACCCCGCAGCGGGCCCGGTTCACACAGCGCCGGGCGATCGAGCGGCGCGTCAGCCCGCGCAGCCTGACCCGCAGGCCGCCCTGCTCGCCGGTGCTGACCACCAGCAGGTCGCCCGGGCGGTCGGCCAGCCCGGTCAGCACCGTCGCGACCTCGCCGCGCACGACCAGCGGCTGCACCGGCACGCCGATCGGCAGTCCGCCGAAGGCCTGCTCCAGCGCGCTCTCCATCCGCGCCTCGGCGAGTTCCTGCCAGGCGCGCAGCAGCGGCGGGCAGGGCCGGGCGCGGTAGCTGCGCTCACCGCCGACCGGCGTCCAGGCGAGCACCGGCACCAGGACGGCCCCCCGGGCCCGAGCCTCCTCGGCCGCCCGGTGCAGGGCGGTCAGGCTGTGCAGTGAACCGCTGACTCCGACGATGACGCGGGCGCCGTCCGACATGATCCTTCACTTTCCGATGCCAAAACTCTTCAATGTCTGCGATTAGATTGCCACATCCCTCTTTTGGCCTGCAAATCGAAGGCATTCACTGAATATCACCTTGCATCGCCCGGCATATCCATGCCCTGGCCGCCACTCGGACGGACCTCCTGGAGCAACCCCCAGGTGAAGTCGGCCTCGAACGGGCGCAGCCGTCCATCGGCATCCGGGACCGCGAAGTCCAGCCGGAACCTGGTCGGCGCACTGCCCTCGCGCGGCACCGCGGACGGAAACGCGGCCCCGACGTCGCCCACCACGCAGCTCCACGGCGCGAGATCGGCCGGCGTGCGCAGCGCGGGCACCGGGGAGCCCGCCGCCCGCACCAGCCACTCGTTCAGCAGCGGCCCACCGGTCTCAGCCGGGCCGAGCAGGATCTCGAAGCGCAACTCGGGCCAGAGCGGCAGCGCCCACTGGCGCGCCACGCAGTCGAGATCCCCGATCCGACGCGGCACACTCGCCCCGGCCGGTCCGAGCACGGCCGCGTACCGGGCCGCGCCGCGCGGGAAGCCGGGCGCGCGGACCATCGCCTGCCAGCGCTTGTTGGCCTCCCGCATCGAGGCCCGGGTGGCGCCGAGCCGCCGCACCGCCCCCTCCACCAGCCCGGGCTGGAAATCGGCCATCCGACGCAGCAGCACCAGCTGGAACTCGGTGACCCCGAAGCCGTTGATCGCCATGTCCGAAGCCTAAACGGGAGCGGGGAACCGGCCGCTAGACCCTACTCGGAGGATCGGCGCTCGGAGCCTCCCGTCTACCGGTCGCCCGTGCCGCCTGACAACGGTCTCCGGCCACCGCCGGACGAAGCTGCGCCGAACGGACGCCCCCGCCGACCGTCGATCGCCGTAGCGGCCCTCCTCCACCGCCGGGGAACACGCCCTGGCGTCGCAGGCCCGGCGAAGATCCACAAGGCGAGGCCCGAAACCCTCCAGTCATTCGAGCACATGTTCGAATCGAGGCGTACGCTGACCCCATGCACGGCACCGTCCACCTCCAGCCCTCGCTGTTCGACGACGCGGACCGCGGCGGCCTCCGCCTCGGCCCGCTCACCGGCCTGCGGCGGCAGCCGCTCGGCGACGGCGCCTGGCTGGACCTGCTCCCGGGCTGGCTGCACGGAGCCGACGAGCTGTTCGAACAACTGGCCGCCGAGGTGCCGTGGCGGGCCGAGCAGCGCGAGATGTACGAACGGACGGTCGACGTCCCGCGCCTGCTGGCCTCCTACCCCGCGCAGGCCGAACCGCCGCACCCGGTGCTCGGCCTGGCCCGGACGGCGCTGAGCCGGCACTACGCCCAGGAGCTGGGCGAGCCGTTCCGCACCCTCGGCCTGTGCTACTACCGGGACGGCCGGGACAGCGTGGCCTGGCATGGCGACCGGATCGGGCGCGGCGCCCGCGAGGACACCATGGTGGCGATCCTCTCCGTCGGCGAGCCGCGCACCCTGGCGCTGCGGCCCCGGTCCGGCGGCGGGCCGGTCGTCCGCCACCCGCTCGGGCACGGGGACCTGGTCGTGATGGGCGGCTCCTGCCAGCGCACCTGGGAGCACGCGATCCCCAAGACGGCCCGCCCGGTGGGCCCTCGGATCAGCGTCCAGTTCCGGCCGCACGGAGTGTCCTGATCCCCCGCTTGCCGCGCACCCGACGGGCGCGGAGGCTGGCGGGTGGGGCCGGTGGCGACGAACACCGAACGCCGAACACCGAACACCGAACGCCGGGCACCGGGCACCGGGCACCGGGCACCGGGCCCGCCAGGAGGGTCGCATGCCGAAACCGGGCAACTACCGCGCCGGGGTGCCGTGCTGGGTCGTTCTCACCACGCCGGACACCGCACGGGCAGAGGCCTTCTACGGCGCGCTGTTCGACTGGGAGTTCGTTCCGACCGGCCCCGCCGAGGCGGTCGCCACCCGGTACGGCGCCCAGGTCGCGGCCGTCGAACGGGCCCGGCCGACCGACCCGCCCGCCACCTGGACCACCTTCCTCGCCTGCCCCGATCCGTCGCGCACCCTCGCCGCGGTCCGGGCCGCCGGCGGCCGCCTCGCCCGTGAGCCGTACGAGGTGCCCGAGCAGGGCCGAGCCGCGCTCGCCGTCGACCCGCTCGGCGCCCGCTTCGGACTCTGGCAGGTCGGCACCATCGACGGCGCCGGCCTGGTCGACGAACCGGGCGCGCTCGCCTGGAACGAGCACCTCTCCCCCGCCCCCGACGCCGCCCGGGCCTTCTACCACCGGGTCCTCGGCTACGGCTACGACCGGCCACGGGAGGGACACACCCTCGCCCGGGTGGCCGGCCTGCCCGCGTGCAGCATCGGTCCCGCCGGCCCGGGCGCGGAGGCGCGCTGGCTGGTCCACTTCGCGACCGGGGACACCGACCGTACGGCCGACCGGCTGCGCGCCCTCGGCGGCACGGTCGTCACCGGTCCGGCGCCGGCGCCGTTCGGCCGCACCGCGCTGGTCCGGGACGACGCCGGCGCGGAGTTCGTGCTGGTCGCCGTCCCGACCCGGGACTCCGCGGCGGCGGCCTGAGCCCGCCCCGGCCGAACCCGCCACCGATCCACCCGTCCGCGCACCCGCACACCCGCACACCCGCACACCCGGACCCGGAGCGTCCCCCTCCAACCCGTCAAGTTGCCTTCCTGGCAAGACCGTTCGGCACACTCACCGGATTCCCGAGGACGACCGACCCGCCGAACCCGCTGTCCGTTGCGACCGCTACCGTGCTGCCATGAGTTCCTTCCTGCGCGCGTACCTGGTCGACCCCGCGGAGCTCCGTGTCCGCGTCGGCAGCGGCAACGACGGGGCGCTCGACGAGGCCCTCGCATACTTCGGCCCGTCCCTGGACAGGTCCGACGAGCACTTCGCCGACGAGATCGCGCAGGGCGCGCCGACCGCCCTGGAGGCGCTGCGCGCCGTGGTGCACGGCGGCCCCTTCTCCGCGGACGCGGACCACGCCTTCCAGTACGGCTACGCGTACCGGCGGCTGTGCTGGCTCGTCGGGCAGCCCCTGGAGGTCGACTCCTTCGGACCCTTCCGGGGCAACTGGCTGGAGGTGGTCGACGACGGCCTGAAGGCGTACGGGATCACGGCCGTCTCGGTCGCGGACTTCCAGTACGGCGGCGGCCTTCCCGCCGAACTGCCGTCCTGCGACGTGCCGTCCTGCAGCACCTGGCCGGCCGAGGACTGCCGGAGGGCGCTGGAGCAGTTCGAACGGGCCGAGCGCGAGGGCCGCGCCCCGGCGCCGGAGCGCGAGGTGGCCGAGGCCGTCGCGGAGGTCGTCGGCTGGCTCCGGCTCGCGCAGCGCCGGAGGGGTGCCGACGTCGTCGGCTTCGTCTCCTGAACCGCCGGCCTCCTGACCTCCCGACCGGCTGAGCCGCTCGGGCCCGGACGGCCGGGGGAGTCCCGCCGACGGCGGGACTCCCGGGTGCGCGGCCTCGGCGGACGTCAGTCCTTCACCGCGCCGGCCAGTCCGGAGACCAGCTTGCGCTGCACCGCGATGAAGAAGATCAGCACCGGCACGGTCATCAGCGTGGACGCCGCCATGATGCCGCCCCAGTCGTTCTCGTCCGGCTTGAAGAAGACCAGCAGCGCCGAGGGCAGCGTCTGGTTCTGGGTGGCGCTGATGATGAAGGTCTTGGCGAAGACGAAGTCGTTCCACGCCGCGATGAAGGAGAACACGCTGGTCGCGGCGAGTCCCGGCGCCACCAGCGGCAGCAGGATCCGCCACAGGATGCGGGTCCGGCCCGCCCCGTCGATCTGCGCCGCCTCCTCGATCGAGACCGGGACGGCCGCGACGAAGCCGCGCATCATCCAGATCCCGAACGGCAGCGAGAACGCCAGCTGCACCAGGACCAGCGAGGCCAGGGTGTTCAGCCCCACGCCCGGGGCGAACCGCCCGGCGTCGCGGAACATGAAGAACAGCGGGATGGTCAGCGCTTCGACCGGGATCATCTGGGCGATCAGGAACATCACCATGATGGTGGTCCGGAACTTGAAGCGGAACCTGGTCACGGCCACCGCCGCCAGGAAGACCACGATCGCCGACAGCACCACCACCGACAGCGCGACCACCAGGCTGTTCACGAAGTAGCGGCCGAATCCGTCGACGCTGAGCACCTGCCGGAAGCTCTCCAGCGTGGGATGGGCGGTCCACGGCCTGGGGTCGAGGGACTGGATCTCGCCCTTGGGCTTGAAGGCCGAGAGCACCATCCAGAAGATCGGGAACGCGGTGACCACGGCCAGCACGATCGCACCGGTGTTGGCGGCCAGCCGCCAGCGGCCCCGGGCGTTCCGGCCGCGGGTGCTCCGACCACGGGGGTTCCGGCCGCGGGCGTTGCCGGCCGGCTTCACGGCGGCCGGCTTCACGGCGGCCGGGGAGGAGTTCGCCGGGCTCACAGTTCGTTCCCCGTCCGTCGCAGCGTGCGGATGTACAGGACCGTCGGGATCACCAGGATCAGCAGCATGATCACGCCGATCGCCGCGCCCAGCCCGTACTGCGAGGAGGCGAACGCCTTCTGGTACGCGTACACGTTGAGCACCAGGTTCTGGCCGGCGATGCCGCCGCCCTCGGTCATCACATAGATCTGGGTGAAAACCTTGAAGTCCCAGATCACCGACTGGATGACCACGATGGTCAGGATCGGCCGCAGCATCGGCGCGGTGATCCGGCGGAAGGTGGTCCAGGTGTTGGCGCCGTCCAGGGCGGCCGCCTCCATGATCTCCTCCGGGATCGCCCGGATGCCCGCGTAGAGGGTGACCATCACGAACGGGTAGGAGTGCCACACCACCACGGCGCCGACGATCAGGAACGCCGTCCACTTGTCGTAGAACCAGTTGAACTCGTGGAAGCCGGAGAGTCCGAGCCCCTCCAGGGTGTGGTTGACCAGACCGAGGTTGGTGTCGAACAGGAAGCTCCACACCGTCGAACCGGTCATCGCCGGCGCCGCCCAGGCGGCCATCGCCGCGGTGGTCAGCACCAGCCGCGGCCACCGGCCGACCTTGGTGAGCAGCACCGCGAGGGTGGCGCCGACGGCCAGGGTGGCGACCACGCAGAACGCGGCGAAGCCGATGGTCTGGAACAGCACCGTCCAGAACTGCTCGTCCTCCAGGATCTTCGTGTAGTTGCCGAAGCCGACGAAGGAGGTCGGGACGCCGCCGGAGGCCTGGGCCTGCCCGAAGTCGAGGACGGACAGCAGGCCCAGCTGGTAGATCGGGTAGGCGACCAGCGGGATCAGGATGACCGCGGCCGGCAGGAGCAGCAGCAGCGGGGGCCGCCGGCGCCGGCCGCCCGGGGGTGCGGCCGGCGCCTTTCCCCCACGGCGCCTCTGCGGGGAAGGCGGCGCCGGGGCGGTCGAGGTGGATACGGACACGTGCGGGACCTGCTCTCTGAGACGAACCGGGAGGGGGGCCGTCCGTGCGCGGCCGGTGGCCGACGGTGCGGTGTGCCTGCGGCCGACGGTGCGGTGCCGGCGGCTCGGGGCCTGCGGCGGCGCGGTTCGGGTCTCGGCGGTCGGGGGGCGCGGGCGGTGGGTCGGCGGGGCTGGCGGCCCGCCGGCGGTGCGCGGGGTAGG